>NZ_JBUOIV010000021.1:0-83506 GCF_055467485.1 Desulfosarcina sp.
GTCGGAAGTCGGAAGTCGGAAGTCGGAAGTCGGAAGTCGGAAGTCGGAAGTCGGAAGTCGGAAGTCGGAAGTCGGAAAAAACACTCAAGCCTCAAATCAGGTGTCAAGGAAAAAAATCGTTTTGGGGCGCGCTTGGGTGGCAATAGGGGAGCGGTTTTCTACCGTGACAATAATAAGGCATCCCGCAATACCCACCGGCTTAACGGCTAAACAGCTTAGCAGCCCAAATAACGGAGGGAACCATGACGGCTAATAATGACCCGCAAATCCTGGCCTTCTGCTGTAAATACTGCTCTTATGCGGCCGCCGACCTGGCCGGCTCCATGCGGCTGAACTACCCGGCCAGTGTCAAGGTGGTCCAGGTCCCATGCACGGGCCGGGTGGATGTGATCCACCTGCTCAAGGGCCTCGAGGCCGGGGCCGACGGCATCTACGTGGCCGGGTGAATGGACGGAGAATGCCATTTCCTGGAAGGAAATCGAAGAACGCGCAAAAAAGTTGATTTTGTGAGAAAAACCCTGGAAGATATCGGTATCGACGGTTCACGGGTACAGATGTTCAACCTCTCATCGGCCATGGCCCCTGAATTCGCACGCATCGCCTGCGAGATGACCGAGACGGTGAAATCACTGGGGCCGATGAACGCCGAACGTTAAACCGTCTTTCCTCGACTGACCCGTAAAAAGTCGAAATGTCCTCTTTATTGTCATCCCCGCATGGGCGGGGATCCAGATATACTTACAGATAGCGCTGAAGCTTCGCTACGTACCCCGCCTGCGCGGGAATGACATGATTGAGGACTTTTTAGGGATCCATCTTCCTCAACCGTTTACCCTTATAGGAAGTCCAAGAGAACTTAAATGGATGTCAATCAAGCCCACGGACTGACCGCTGTTCTGGATGCCATGGCCGACGGCATCTACATCGTCAACGACAACTATGTGGTCGAATTCATGAACAAGGCCATGATCCGGGTGTTCGGCGACGGCGTCGGCAAAAAATGCCACGAGGTGATCAACCACACCGCCGCGCCCTGCCCCTGGTGCCGGGCCGAGGAAGTCTTCGACAACCAGCGGAACACCCACGAAGAGGTCTACGTGCCCATGGTGGACAAGACCTACGACCTGCTGGAAATCCCCCTGCACAATACCGACGGCAGCATATCCAAGCTGAGCCTCTACCGGGACATCACCCACCGCAAGGATCAGGAATACCGGCTCAAGACCTCCCGCGAGAGCTTTCGCAGCCTTTTCGAGCACATGGCTGCCGGCGTCTACATCAGCAGCAAGGAGGGCAAGTTTCTGGATGCCAACCCGGCCCTGCTGGATATGATGGGGTATGAAGACAAAAACGAGTTCCTTGACCAGGACCTGGCGCGTGACATCTACCTCAGGGCCGACGATCGCGCCCGATTCCAGCAGATGATCGAGAAGAACGGCCGGGTCATCGATTACGAGGTGGATTTTCGCAAAAAAGACGGCACCCCCATTACCGTCCTGCTCACCGCCCACGTTCGCTACGACCCCAAAGGCAAGGTGCTGGGCTACGAGGGCATCTGCGTGGACCAGTCCCAGCGCAAAAAAATGGAACAGGAGCTGAAAAAGGCGCACGATTTCCTGAACAACATCATCCAGAGTTCTCCCAACGCGATCATGGGAACGGACATGAAGGGCAACATCATCATCTGGAACCAGGGTGCCGAAGAGACGTTGGGGTATGAAGCCTCGGAGACGATCGGGGGAATGAACGTGCGCGACCTGTATCCCGGGGATATGGCGCGCCAGGTGATGCGCATGATGCGCAGCGATGACTATGGCGGCAAGGGCAAACTGCGCTCCTACCCCATGACGTTCAAGGGCAAAGACGGGCGTCCCGTAGAGGGCAACCTGTCGGCCAACATCATCTATGATGACTCAGGCCGGGAAATTGCTTCGGTGGGCATATTCGTAGATCTGGAAGAGCAGTTGAAGATGGAACGCAAGCTCCACAATACTCAGGAACAGCTCCTGCAATCGGAAAAACTGGCCGCCATGGGCCGGCTCACCTCCCAGATCGCCCATGAGCTCAACAACCCGCTCTACGGAATCATGAACACCCTGGAATTGATGAAGACCGAAATCCCGGTGGGCAACAAACGCCGCAAACTGCTGGAGATGTCCCTGTCCGAAACCGTACGCGTGACGGACATGCTGAGAAAAATGCTGTCCTTTTCCAAGCCGGACCAGGAGGAGCGGGCGCCGGTGGACATCAACACGATACTTGACGAAATCCTCCTCTTATATGAAAAGCAGCTCTGGGAGCACTCCATCAAGGTGGTGCACAGTTTCGCAAGCCATCTCGGCAAGGTCCTTGCCTCCAAGAACCAGCTTCGCCAGGTTTTCATCAACCTGATTTCCAACGCCCGTGATGCCATGCCCGAAGGCGGCCGCCTCACGGTGGCGACCGAAGGGGACGACTATTTCGTGCACATCACCATTTCGGACAATGGCATCGGCATCAAGGATGAACACCTGGACCTGATTTTCGAGACCTTCTTCACCACCAAGACCGACAGCGTCAAGGGTGTCGGGTTGGGCCTGTCGGTCTGCTACGGCTTCATCAAGGACCATGGCGGGGACATCAAGGTGGAGAGCCAGATAGGAGAGGGCACCGCCTTCACCATCTCTCTGCCGGTCTGTCGAGACGAGACGTAAAGCGAATTAATACGTGTGCGTTGCGCTTGATCGTTTCTGGAAGCGCACCCGTTAGATTGACCACCCAACGGTTCCAGAAGGTAAAATGGGCTTGATTATGTCAAGGCCGTGGCGATGCAATTCCGTCAGCCACATGCTTGATATTTTGCACGCCAAATGCGTGGGTAGTACCGACAAGCCTCGGTTCTACCAGGCGTCCGCCGCGTTGCTTCAATTCATTACGGTGCGCCCTTGCAGGCCCGGGCCAGGATTTCCAGCGGGTGAAAAACCGCATAGGACGTCAGATGCTGCAACTGGAGCCGACAGCTCAGGCAGTCGGTGATTACTGCCTGCGGGTCGCAGGCAGTGATCTTGGCTACGAGACGGGTGCCAAGAGCTACGGAAGATGCATGAAAGGCCTTTTTAAAGCCCAAACTGCCGCCCATACCGCAACAGTCCATGGTGCCGCCCACCTGCTCGACGATCAGCCCGGGGATCAAGGCGAGCAATCGCGCATAAGGATTGCCAACCTTCTGCTCTCGCTGATGGCAGGGAGTAAAATAGGCCATTCGGCTTTCAAGCGGATCGAAGCGAACATTCAGGCGTTGCTTGTCGAGCAGGTTCAGAAGATATTCACCGACGTCGAGAAGTCCACCAGACAGACTGATGCGATCAAGCGGATCGAGGTCATGAAACAATCCATCGTCCTGGAGCATCTTCCCGTAAAGTGCTTTATTGAGGTGCAGGAACTGTCCCTCAGCGCCACCTTCCGGAATCTTGATCTCATTCGCCCCGGCACCCACTGATTGCTGATAGGCGTCCGAATGATAGGCGCCCTCCTTGAGCAGCACCTTCATCAAAAATCCGCAGGTAGGACAGGAGCAAACCAGGTCATGCCCCATGCGCCGGACCGCCAGCAGGTCGTCGAGGTTGGCCTGCACTCGCCGGCGGGTGGCCGGCCAATCGCCTTCCACCAGGGTGGGCATGCCGCAGCACTGCTGGTTCGGAACATAAACGGGAGTGCGGTTGCACTGCAGAACCGTCACCGCCGCCCGGGCCACTTCAGGAAAAAGATATCCCGCCGTGCAGCCGGCAAAGTAGGCCACACCGTGGTGCTGGCCGGGGATGCGGCACAGGCCTTTCCTACGGGCCCAGGCGAAAAAGCTCACTTTTGGTACCCGCGGGAATCGGCGCTCGGGGTGAATGCCGGCCAGACGTTTGACAATCCGCCCCAGCGGGCCTGTCAACATGGCCTCATTGAAAAGCATTGGGGCCACGGCACCCATCTGCCCGAAGCGCTGAACATCCGCCAGCAGGCGATGACCAAAGGGCATGCCGCGCTGGTGGACATAGGCGGATTTGGCCCGAATCACCTCGTTACGGATCTTGGGGCAAGGGCACAGCCCGCAAAGGGTGCACCATTGCGTCAATTGCCTGAGTTCACGATCATTGGCAGCCCGGCCGGTAGCGGCCTCCCGATCAACCAGCCGGTAAAGCGCCGGGAAGAACAAACAGTCTTCGTTCATCAGGAACCGGCAGGTATCGCAATCGGCACAGGCATCGATCACCCTGTGGACAATGGTTTCGGGGCGTGCCGGCACTGTCGCGGTTGGTAAAGATGGTTTCAATGCGATGGAACCCTATTGTTACCCACAACGCCCTCATCCGTAAATTTACCAATTGCATAGCGAATATGCGCCTTCGCAGTTGCCAACTCCCCTGTCCGATGCAGAAAACACCCGGACCACGGATAGCCGGCAGTCTTTCCGGCCAGCGCCGCGCAACGAAGCGTTAGCCCATGGTGGATAGAGGACGCCAGACGCTCGGGTGACTGTAATATATTGATCAGACGCCTTTGTTTCCCGGCACAAACCAGGATTGAGTGTTGAGGCAGACCTTGACCAGCATGAGCATTACCGGCACTTCGATGAGCACCCCCACCACCGTGGCCAGGGCCGCACCCGAGGAGAGTCCGAAGAGCATGGTCGACGTGGCGATGGCCACCTCGAAATGGTTTGACGCCCCGATCATGGCCGCCGGCGCGGCATCCGCATAGCGCAGTTTCAGCAGTCGCGCCAGCCCGTACCCCAGGCAGAAGATCAGCACCGTCTGGATAAACAGGGGAACGGCGATCCAGACGATGGTCAGGGGGTTGCCCAGGATCACCTCCCCCTTGAAAGAGAAGAGCAGCACCAGGGTCAGCAGCAGGGCGATGATGGTGATGGGCGTGAGCACATGCAGGAATTTATCCTTGAACCACGCCACGCCCCTGGCGGCGATGATCCAGCGTCGGGAATAATAGCCGGCCACCAGGGGCAGGGCCACGTAGATGCCGATGGAAAGCAATAGGGCCTGCCAGGGCACGGGCAACCGCCCCACACCGAGCAAAAAGCCCCCCAGCACACCGTAGAGCAGCAGCATGGTCAGCGAGTTGATGGCCACCATCACCAGGGTCAGGCCGTCGTTGCCCCGGGAAAGGAACCCCCAGACCAGCACCATGGCCGTGCACGGCGCGATGCCAAGCAGGATGCAGCCGGCCAGGTAACTGCGCCACAGGGGCACTTCCAGCATCTTGATGCCGTCGGCCATGATCACGGTGCCGGCGCCATGCTCGGCGCCTACGGGCAGGTCCAGGCCGAAGGGCATCTTCACCAGGTCCGTCGCATCGGGCCCGATGAAGCCGTAGAAGAGCGTACCGAGAAAAAACAGGGCGATGGCATACATGGTGAACGGTTTGACGGCCCAGTTGATGAAAAGGGTCAGAAAAACCGGTTTGCCGCTCTTTCCGGCTTTGATCACTTCGCCGAAGTCGATCTTGACCATGATGGGGTACATCATGAAAAACAGGCAGATGGCGATGGGGATGGAGACCACCGGCGCCCCGTTCACCGTAATGGCCATACCGTCCAGGGTCCGGGCCACGTCGGGAGCGATTTTTCCCAGCAGGATGCCGGCAATGATGCACAAGAGCACCCACAGGGAGAGGTAGCGTTCGAAAATACTGGTCATTTTACGTTCGTTGGTATTGACAGTATCTGTGCTCATTGTTCGATTCTCTCCATTTCTGTCTATTTTTACAGCGATTCAGGCATGGATTCGACGAATTCACGGATTTCGTCCCGAACCCGGCGGTAATGAGCCATGGCTCCCTCTTCAGTGGATTCTCCCTTGGCAAGAGCCGGGGGATCATCATACCCACCATGAACGACTTTGGCTTTTGTTGGAAATATCGGACAGGTTTCATGGGCATGGCCGCCAACGGTGATAACAAAATCCCATGCCTCGTCCAGATAATCATCGACGAGTTGCGATTGGTGATGGGAGATATCCACACCAACTTCGGCCCTTGCTTTAACGGCCATCGGATTGAGCCCATGGGTTTCAATGCCTGCCGACCGACAATTGATAACGTCACCTTTCAAAGAATTCGTCCACCCTTCGGCCATCTGGTTGCGGCATGAGTTGCCGGTGTATAAAAACAAAATGTTCAATCTCTTGTTCATAGTTTACTGATGTTTATTTTGGGTGTTCGAAAGTATGATCAGCTACCGGTTTCACAAGAACCCGATCGATTTTGCTGACTGCACAAGATTTCCGGATCGATTTTGAGGATTTCTTCGATGCGCTGGCTGTCCTGTAAAAATCTGTCGGTTTCGCTGACCGATCGAAGGAGCCAGGCAGTCACCTCGGCATTGGCTCTGGAAACACGCTGACCAGCCAGTCGATAGTACATCCAACGGCCCTGTTTGCGGCTGTCGATCAGGCGTGCATTTTTTAGTATCGATAAATGCTTGGATACGGTTGAAGGCGCAAGACATAAGAGTGCAATCAGCTGGCATACGCAGAGTTCACGCCCGCTGAGGACACCTAATATCCGAATTCGGTTCTCGTCAGCCAGCGCCTTAGTCGTTCGGACAATCTGCCTCATTCTAAAACCTATATTTCGCTAATTAACGAATTAATTAACGCTCTTTTTACAGCATTGTCAACGACGAATTCTGAACACCCGGCATTTTTACTTGCTAAATAAGCTCATTAACGTATACATACCACTATGTGGCATTGAAAGCCATCGAACGATCCGGCCTTTCTTTGGGGCGCAGTGGTTATTGCAGCGGTTTACTAAAAAGAGAATTAATACCATGAAGGATTCTCATTTATCATCCATTCTTAGGTCTGCGGCCTGTTGTTTTAGGATCGCGCTGCCTTGTTTTCTATTGATATCCTGTAGCGGCGATACCGAATACAAACCGATCAATTTTTCTGAAAAGATGAATGTAACCCAACCCATCGTGCAAAAAAACGATCGGCCCGTCCTTCGAGTCGCCGTTGCCGCAATGATATCACCAAAGGAAACCACCATCTATTACCAGGAACTCATCGAATATCTGGCCTCGAAAATTGGACACGACGCCGAACTGACCCAGCGCAAGACCTATGGCGAAGTCAACGAACTGCTGGCTAAACGGCAGATTGATCTGGCTTTTATCTGTACCGGTCCATTCGCCACTGGGGCCGACCGCTACAGGATCGAAGCCATCGCCACCCCCATCGTACGCGGCCAACCGTTTTATCATTCCTATTTGATCGTAAATAAGGACAGCGATCTGCAATCACTTACCGATCTTGAAGGAAAAGACTTCGCTTTTACCGACCCGGAATCCAATACTGGATCCTTGGTCCCGCGCTACTGGCTCAGGCAGCTCGGTGCCACACCGGAAACCTTTTTTCGCAGCTTCACCTATACGTACAGCCATGACAATGCGATCATGGCGGTTGCTAAAAACCTGGTTGACGGCGCTGCCGTCGACGGTCACATGTGGGAATACTATCAGCAGCGAAACCCGTTTTATTCCTCCAAAACGCGCGTAATCAAAAAATCAGAACCCTTTGGGAGCCCACCGCTCGTTGTTTCCAAGACATTGGATCCAGAAATGAAAGTAGCCCTCAAAAAGATGATTTTATCCATGCATGAGGATCAGCAGGGAAAGCGCATTCTCGATGAATTGATGATCGATTATTTCGCACCTCCCCAATCAGAGTGGTATACCCCGGTCAAAGCGATGCTCGAACAGGTAACGATTGAAGGAAATAAGGACAATGCTGCCCAAGAGTCTTAAAAACTTATTACTCTTGTCCGTGGCGATTCTTGTCATCGCCACCGGGGTCGTCATATCGCAGCTGGTTGCCCACAGGTATAGTGTCAGCCTCCTTGACGGCGCGGCGGCCCATGCCGAAAATATCGCCCATCAACTCTCCCTCGAAGCCGCCGATAAGATACTGATCAACGATCTTGTCGCTCTCCAAAAAATGCTGGATGACCAAATAGCCAGCGACCCGATGGTGGCCTATCTTTTTGTGCTACGTGGGGACCAATTGCTGACGCATACTTTCAATGATGGCATCCCGGCCCACCTGATTCACGCCAATAAGGTCGAAAGCGCAGAAAACGCCAGGCTTGAAAAGATTATTTCCGAAAACGGTAGCCGATATATTGATGTAGCTTATCCGATCTTCGGAGGAAAGGCCGGAACACTGCGAATCGGGCTTTCCGAAGCCCCATATCGGAGACAGGTCCGGCAACTGTGGATGCAGATGAGTGTGATCACGTTGGGCATCCTGGTGTTCGCTCTGTTGATAAGTCACTGGATGATCAGTCGCCTGACCCGTCCGTTGCGGCAGTTGGCAAACTATGCCGAACAAATCGATGAAGGTAATCTGGACACTAAGTTCACCATAAGGGGAAGGCAGGAGATCACCAAGCTGACGGCCGCCTTCAACTCAATGCTCATCAGGTTGCAGGATTATACCCAGCGCCTCCGGGAATCGAATCGCCAGTTGGAAATGAAAAACCAGGAATTGGATCGGGCTCATAAACAGCTCGAGACTTCCTTTTCGATCTCACAGGAGATTGCCGCCTTTCCAAAACTCGATCAGATTTGTAGATTCCTGATCAAAACCCTCAGACAAGTGGTGGTATGCCGTAACCTGAATATGATGATTTTCAACAATGCCATGCGATCCGTCACCCTCGCCAGCCAGCAGCAGACGCTGCAACTGGGGCAGGATGTTTACGACAGAATGGTTGACAGTTTCAGTAGCAAAGAACAGTTGACATTTTTTCGGCAACCGGACATCGACCAGTTGAACTTACCGGATTTTCTGAATTCGGCCGAGCAACTTGCCCTTTTTCCCATACGGCATCACGACCTGCTAATCGGAGCCATGGTGGTTGCCTGCACCGGAGAATGTAATTGTATACGGCATGAGTTGGATGTCGTCACCATGATCCTGCATCAGACAGCCGGCGCCATCCATCGGGCAAATTTTTACGAAGAAGAATTAAGGGAGTTGAGGCAGCGTATCGATGTCGAATCTGGATTCAGCGGCCTGATCGGCCGAGACCCCAAAATGCAGGTGGTTTTTAAATTGATCGAGGACGTCGCCCCAACAGATACGACGGTGCTGATCCTGGGAGAGAGCGGCACTGGCAAGGAATTGGTTGCCCGGGCCATCCATGAAAGAAGCCATCGCGCCGGCAAGCCGTTTGTCGTCATCAACTGCACGGCCTACCCCAGTACCCTGCTGGAAAGCGAGCTCTTCGGCTACGAAAAAGGGGCGTTTACCGGAGCGCTCCGTCGAAAAATCGGTCGATTTGAACAGGCTGACGGCGGCACGGTATTTTTGGATGAAATCGGCGAGATCGATGCCGTGGCCCAGACTAAATTGTTGCGTGTTCTGCAGCAGCAGACCATCGACCGATTGGGCGGTAACCAGTCCATACGTGTGGACGTACGTATTATTGCCGCGACCAATAGGAACCTGTCGGAGGAGGTCAAACGAGGTCGATTCAGGGAAGATCTGTTTTACCGCCTGAACGTTATTCCTATCCAACTGCCGCCGCTCCGGGAGCGCCCCAAAGACATCCATATCCTGGCACAGCATTTCTTGGAGCGGTTCTCCAAAGAGCAGGACAAACCGGTTGTGGGCTTCAGAAGCGAGGCCATGCGCAAACTGATCGACAATACCTGGGCGGGTAACGTCCGTGAACTGGAAAATAGTATCGAGCATGCCGTGGTGCTGGCCAAGGATTCCCTCATTGAATTGAAGGACCTTCCCGCCGCTATCGTTGAAACAATCGATTCCGGGTCTTCCATTACCCCGCCCAGCCTTGTCAAATCCGAAGAACGGCTGATCCGGGAAGTGCTCGATGCCTGCGACTGGAACAAAGCCGAGGCCGCCCGGCAGTTGGGCATTAGCCGCAGCACCCTTTATGAAAAGCTCAAACGCCTCCAGATCGTGAATCCCACCCTTCACTAAAACCCCATCCATGCCTATCCCCCGACCTATCTTCCCTGATGTGAGTCGTGTTTTGTATCTTCAGTCACTTCTGGGCAATCGTGACCTCCACGCACTAAAGAAATAAAGGTATCTCCACAAATAAGCGCTGAGGCAAGGATTTGCTGACTTGTCCGGACGACTGTCGTTTTGATGAAAAGGCGTCCGAAAACAGGACGGTATAATAAATTGTTTTTATATGTAATCCAATTTTTAACTCTTAATGCGTCCGATTTTCGGACGATTGATTGTTGGCGGTAACGCTTTTCAAAAAAAGGGTCGATTCCTGCAGGGCGCCCCCTTGTAATAAGGGCCAACCTTTTCTTTCTATAGAAATATCATCCGTTTCAAGGTGTTGGAACTTATCCAGCATTAGTTATCAAGCTGCGACAGAATATTTTTATTAAATTACCACATTGTGGCATTTGGTTTGCGATACCAAAGGTCGCAATAATTGAACAAGCAGACCGGATATCGACGATATACCAAGAGACCCGATGAAAACGAGCCCCGAACCGAAAAATCTGGTGGCCGTCATGGGAGACGATTCAAAAGATGTTGCTGCGATCCGCCGCATCATCGAAGAGGGAGATTATCGAACCGCCACCTGCAGGGATCTGGAAGAGTTGAAAACGTTGTTGGCCGATCCTTGCATGGCGGCGATATTAGATCTCGACAGCGTGCCGTTGGACAATCGAACGATCCGCTTCCTCACGCATTCCTATCCTTCCACCTGCTTTCTGTGCACCTCCAGAGAACGCTACCATCCGGATTTAAAAGATGCCATCCGCCATCATCTGTTCGCCTGCCTGCATAAACCCGTCGATCCGGATGAACTGCATTATTTCTTGAAATGTATCCTAAACGAATTAACCGGATCCAGAGGGCCCCCAAATTTAACGGGTTAAAATTGGAGTGCCCATCAGGTTGGTTGCTGGTAACTCGGTAACAATCGATTAACGACGAAGGAGTGAACATGGACAGAGAAAAAAAGGAACGCAAATCGTTGATGAAGGATTTTCTCGGCAATATCAATTTGTCGCGTCGATCGTTCATCAAAGCGTCGGCAGCCACCGGAGCGGCAGTCGCAGCGGGTTCAGGGCTTTCGTTCGAACTGAAAGCCCTGGCCGCATCGATCGGAGCCCAGGGCCAGGGAATGGGCCAGTGGCTGCCGGCGACCTGCCAGGGGTGCACCTCATGGTGTTCCAAGCAGGTGTATGTCATCGACGGCAGGGCAGTTAAGGTCAGGGGCAACCCCCATTCAAAGGTCAATGTTGGCGCCAGTTGCCCACGGCCTCATTTGGCGATTCAGCAGGTCTATGATCCGGATCGCATTCGAACCCCCCTGAAGCGGACTAATCCTAAAAAAGGGCGCAATGAAGATCCGCAGTTCGTTCCCATTACATGGGATGAAGCGCTCAACACCATCGCCGACAAGATTATGGAACTGCGCAACAACAATGAAACCCACAAGTACATGCTTATGCGCGGCCGCTACACCTACATGCGCGACGTCATTTATGACCGGATGACCAAAATCATCGGTTCTCCAAACAATATCTCCCATAGTGCCATCTGTGCCGAGGCCGAAAAGTTCGGACCCTACTTTACCGAAGGGTTGTGGGACTACCGCCAGTACGACGTTGAAAACGCCCGCTACATCCTGATTTGGGGAGCCGATCCCCTGGCCGCCAATCGCCAGGTTTCCTATTATTCCAGCGCATGGGGCACCGTCATCGACCGTGCCCATATAGCCGTCGTCGAACCCCGGTTGTCAGCCACAGGCGCAAAGGCCGATGTTTGGCTGCCTGTCAAACCGGGCCATGACGGCGCCCTGGCCGCGGCCATTGCCCATGTGATCCTCACCGAAGGGCTCTGGTACCGTGAATTCGTTGGTGATTTCAAAGATGGTGAAAATCGCTTCAAGACCGGTCAGGAGGTGTTGGAAGAGGATTTCGAGCAGAAGTACACCCACGGTCTGGTAAAATGGTGGAACCTTGAGCTCAAGGACAAAACCCCCGAGTGGGCCGCTACCCGGACCGGCCTTCCCGCCGAGCAGATCCGCCAGGTGGCCTTCGATTACGGGCGCGCAGCACCCCATGCCATTTCCTGGGTCGGCGGCGGCCCGGTGATGCAAGTGCGCGGCGGCTATGCCAGCATGATCTGTCATGCCCTGAACGGCTTGGTTGGATCCGTAGACAACGTCGGCGGCACCATGAAAGCCAACAAGGAATATACCTCCTCGTTCCCCAAACCGGACGACTTCTTGGACGACATCGCCAAGGCCGGCAAGAAACACGGCAAGATCGATCATCGCGGCCGTCTCGAATTTCCTGCGCTCAACAAAGGTAAATCCGGCGGCGGAGTCGTCACCAACAATGCCGCCGACGGCATTCTCAATGAAGACCCCAATGACATCAAGGTGGCCGTCGGCTATATGAACAACTTCTCCTTTTCGTGTGGTCAACCGGAACGCTGGGAGCGTGCGCTTTCAAAGATTCCCTTCGTTGTCCACATTACCACCAACGCCTCGGAGTTTTCGTGGTTCTCAGACATCCTGCTCCCCAACACCCATCATCTCTTCGAGAAATGGGGCTACGTAAAGGTGCATGGAAACGGCCACCGCCATGTCACCCTGATGCAACCGATCATCAAGAGGGTCGGTGATTACAAGACCGACGAAACCGAAATTCCCTGGCTGATCGCCGAAAAATTGGCGGAGCGTGGTTTCGACAACCTTCTCCGGCACTACAAGACCTACAAGGATCCCGAAACCGGAAAGGAGCCTACCAATGCCGGCGAGTTCTCCCTCTACGCCTTGAAATACGCCACCCACAAGCTTTGGGATCCGGCAGTTCATGAAGGGGGTGACAAGTTCAGCGGCTGGGAGGAGTTCAGAAAGGTCGGCGTCTGGAATTCCGATCCTTATCCCTTCCGCAAACGCTGGGGCAAGATGGACACCAAAACCGGCATGTTCGAATTCTACAGCGAGACCTTGAAGGAAGCACTCGAAAAGCATGCCGAAAAACACAATACCACCGTCGATCATGTGATGGAGGTGTGCGATTACCAGGCACGGGGAGAGCAGGCGTTTATTCCCCACTACGAAGAACCCTGGACATCCGGCGATCCCAAGGAATACCCGCTGCTGTTCGTGGATCACAAATCCCGTCTCAACCGTGAAGGCCGTTCGGCCAACTGCCCCTGGTACTATGATTTCAAGGACCTGGATCCTGGCGACGAAGCCTGGGAGGATGTGGCGAAGATCAACCCGGTGGATGGGAAGAAGTTTGGCATCGGCAATGGTGACCGTATTCGTCTTATATCTCCCACCGGCAGGATCGAATGTACGGCTAAGTTGTGGGAAGGGGTGCAGCCGGGAACCTTGGCCAAGTGCTACGGCCAAGGTCACTGGGCCTATGGTCGGTTGGCCGCCAAAGTATTCGGCAAAGTCCCTCGGGGTGGCAACAACAACGACCTGATCCCCGCGGTCTATGATCGGCTGAGCGGCAGCACCGTCCGCCACGCCGGAACCCGCGTGAAAATCGAAAAGATCTAGGAGGAAATCAAATGCCCAGATATGCCATGGTCATCGACCTGCAACGTTGCGTCGGATGCGGCGCCTGCAGCCTCGCCTGCCGCAGCGAAAACAACGTCCCGGATGGGATCTATTGGTCCAACAAAATTACCGAAACCTCGGGAACGTTCCCCAATGTCCGCTACCATTATATCCCCACGTTGTGCAACCACTGCGAAAATGCACCCTGTGTTCGAGGCTGTCCGACCCAGGCGATGCATAAGCTGGACAACGGCATCACCATGCACAACTCGAAGAAATGCATCGGCTGCAAGTATTGCGAATTCAACTGCCCTTACGGCGTGATTTATTTCAACTGGCGCCAACCGCATCCTTTCTGGCGGCAGGAAAACGCGTTGATCAAAGGGGGAACCTATTCACCAGCCGAAATGACCCGCGAGGCCGGCGGCAAGGTGATTCCCAATTACAACCCGGAGCGCGATGAAACCCTTGCTGGTATCCGACACAAGGGCGTGGTGGAAAAATGCACCTTCTGCGATCATCGCGTCAAGAGGGGGTTGCTGCCCGCCTGCGTGGAGGCTTGCCCGGCTGATGCGCGGGTCTTTGGCGACGTATCGGATCCCAGCAGTGAAGTCAGTAGACTGCTCGGAAAATTCCGGCCGTTCAGGTTGCGCGAGCAGCTGGGAACCAACCCGCATGTCTTTTATATTCGGGATTTCAACCCGGCCCACTACCAGCCGACCAAAGGAGGTGTGTGATGAAACAAAACACAGGAGCCTATACTGCCTGGTTGGGTTTGATCGGCGTGGCCATCGTTGCCGGGCTATACGCCGCTTTCCGGTTATTTACTGAAGGTCATTACCTGTTCAACGCCAACGACGTGCTGATGTGGTCGCTTCCGCTTGGTGTTTACATCTACCTGGCCCTGACCAGCACGGGATTGACGCTGCTGGCTTCACTGCCGCTGGTTTTCGGCGTCAAGAAGTTCGAACCGTTGGCCAAGCGGTTGGTATTTCTGGCGATTGCGACGCTGGTCGGCGGATTTGTTTCCATCGGCCTGGAACTGGGGGACGTGTTCAACATGTATTACATCATGCTTTCCCCCAATCTGAGTTCTCCCATCTGGTGGATGGGTTTTATCTACAGCGTCGAATTAGTGGTGCTGATCCTCAAGTTTTGGAGACTCCATGCAGGCGACTGGCACAGTCCGTTCAGCAAGGCGTTAGGCCATATCTCTTTTGTCGCCGCCATCGTGGCACCCCTGATGATCGGTTCGGTGTTCGGCCTGACCGAATCACGGGTCACCTATTTCGGTCCGGTGATGTCCATCTATTGCCTCATGATGGCAATTTTAAGCGGCTCTGCCCTGTGCCTGTTCTACAACTTGGCACTTTCGAAAATCGGCAGTAACGAACTTTCTGTAACAAAGGCTTCGATCTGCGACGACATTACCCGCATCTTTACTTACACGCTGGGCACCGTCATCGTGTTCACCTTCGTTAAAGTGGCCATCGAATCGGCAACCGTGATTCCGGATTTCCTGAACTACCGGCAGTACGCCCAGGCGTTCGGCGGAATCGGCAAGCTCAACACCGAGGTGCTCATCGGCCTGCTGCTACCCTTTGTCCTGATGGCAATTCCCTCGATCCGTGCCGCCCATGCCAGCCGTATTCTGGCATCCGGTCTGGTTCTGTTGGGAACCCTGGCCATGCACATGGAGATCCTGCTGGCCGGCCAGAGCCGCCCCATTGGCCCCAAGGCCGAGCAATATCCGGAGTATATCAGCTATTTCCCCAGCGTCTACGAATGGCTGGTGATGCTACTGGCTGTTGCCGTGGCCCTGCTCCTTTACACGTTGGGTGAACGTTACCTCAAACTCGAGGCAGCCCCTGAAAATTTTGAGGCGGCTCACGAACACTGATCTGCTGACTGCCCGATCGCCGGATGCTTGCCTGATGGCGATCGGGAACCCATTCAGCAAGCCAGTTTGAACAGGACTATCAAGGAGATGTGTTTACCATGCAAACCAAAGAAAAGCTGATCAACCAAGAACGTGCCCGGTCCTCTGCCTATGCGCGCCTGGCTGATGCCTTCCGGCAGCCGGGCCCGGATCTGCCCAAGGTACTCGATGAACTTGAGGCGGCCCTTGGCCGCATAGGCTCCGATGCGGTCGAAACTGCCAACAGCCTCAAAGGGAGTTATTTCGACCATTCGGCTCCGTGCTCGCTGGAAGTCGATTATGCCGGACTGTTCGTGGGACCGTTTATCGTCGCCGCCCCGCCATACGGATCCGTTTACCTGGAAGACAAACGCCAGCTGATGGGCGATTCCACCATCGATGTGCGACGGCATTACCTCGGCCTCGGTCTGGATTTGTCGCCGGACTTCAAGGAGGCACCGGATCACATCTGTGCCGAACTGGAATTCATGCATGTGCTCATCAGCCAAGGAGTGGAAGCCATCGATGCCGACGATTACGACCAGCTGGCGGAAATTGTTGGGCATCAGCAGGTATTTCTGGAAAAACACCTCGCGGCGTGGATACCGGCCTTCACGGCTAAACTCATCGACCATGCGCGCACCGACTATTACCGGTGCCTGGGGGAGCTAACCCGCCAGTTCATTGCTGAGGAAATGGATGCCATTAGCGATCTGGATGTGCCTCAACTGGAAGTGGCCGCAACCCGGTAAAGAATCCCTCACCCGCTCGGCCAAAGATCGACGAGCCGTCGTCTCATCGAATGGAGGAACATCAGGTGCAATCCTTTGAAACATTGTTGACTGAATCGGTCCACGCCCACGGCCACCTCTGCCCGGGTCAGGTGGTCGGTGTACGCATGGCCATGCTCGGCTGCCGCCTGATCGGACTGGACGAACCCACCCGCAGAGACCAGATCAAGAAGCTGATCGTCTACGTGGAAATGGACCGCTGCACGGCCGATGCAGTGGCCCATGTCACCGGCGTCAAGCTGGGGAGACGCAGTCTGAAATTTGTCGACTACGGCATCATGGCAGCAACATTTTTTAATTTGGAAACCGGCAAGGCGTTTCGGATTATTTCGACCGAAGAGGCCCGCGATCTGGCCGCCGTATACGCACCCGAGATTGCCGAAAAAGGACCGCGGCAGTTGGCTGCCTACAAGCGTATGCCTGACAGTGTCCTCTTCAGAGTCCAGAAGGTGCGCGTGACTATCGACGAATGCGACCTTCCTGGACCAACGCGCCGCAAGATCGTTTGCAGCATCTGCGGACAGGTGATCAGGGATAAGCGGGAATCCATGATTAAGGACCGCCCGTTGTGTCGTCCCTGTTCCGGTGCCTGCTATTTCACCCATGCCAGGGAGGTATCCTGGCCCGATATGAACTGGTCTCCCGGTGAGCCCGCCCAGGCGAAAAGAATAAATAGCGATGGCGATGCCGGAAACCGAAGTCTCACCATCCACTGAAAGCCTTACCGTTTTTCTTGGGAACCCTTTAGAGAGGTCGTTATGTTAAAAAAAATCAAGGTCGAAGACGCCGTCGGCACCAGGCTGGCTCACGACATCACCGAGATCAGACCTGGCGAATTCAAGGGGGCGGCCTTCCGCCAAGGACACGAGGTGTGCAACGAGGACATCTGCCACTTGCAAAAGCTGGGCAAAAACCACCTCTACCTGATCGATCTGGCGGACGATGAAATCCACGAAAATCAGGCCGCAGCGATTCTTGCCCAGGGGCTGGCCGGCGAAGGTATTCGTTGGGAGGACAACCCCAAGGAAGGCAAAATCGGGCTGCACGCCGCCATGGACGGTCTGCTGAGCATTGATGCGGCTGCCCTGGCGGCCTTCAACATGGTGGACGAGGTCATGTGTGCCACCCTGCACAGCCACACTCTGGTCAAAAAAGGGCAACTGGTAGCTGCCACCCGGGCGATTCCTTTAGTCATGAAGCGGGCGCCGGTAGAACGCGCCGCTGCCATTGCCGCCCAACACGGTGGCGTAGTCAGCGTCAAGGCGCTCAAAAAAGCGAAAGTCGGATTGGTCGTGACTGGAAGTGAAGTATTCCATGGGCTGATCGAGGATAAATTCGCACCGATTCTCAGCGGCAAAGTCACCGATCTGGGCTCGGAAGTGGCGGGGGTTTCTTTTGCTCCGGACGATGAAACCCTGATCACCGCGGCGATCCGAAACCATATTGACAGTGGATGCGACCTGCTGCTTCTCAGCGGCGGTATGAGCGTGGACCCGGACGATGTAACCCGCAAGGCCATCCGCATGGCCGGCGCCCAGGAGGTGTACTACGGCGCGGCAGCGCTGCCGGGGGCCATGTTCCTGGTCGCGACCATCGACGGCATATCCCTGCTGGGGGTACCGGCCTGCGGGCTTCACCATCGGGTGACGGTGCTCGACCTGGTGCTGCCCCGAATTCTGGCCGGAGAAAAGATTACCAAAAAAGAACTGGCATTCATCGGTCACGGGGGCCTTTGCATGGATTGTCCCGAATGCATCTACCCCCACTGCCCCTTCGGGAAGGGAATGTAGATAGGGGGATCTATGAATTTACCGTCAAATGCAGCCGGTCGGGTCCTGGCCGTATCGATCAGCGACCGCAAAGGCATCAAGAAACGCAACGTGAACGCAGCCGAATTGCTGGTTGAACACGGTCTGGCCGATGACGCCCACGCCGGCCAATGGCATCGTCAGGTCAGTCTGCTGGGTGCCGAAAGCATCGCCAAGATCCAGGCCAAAGGGCTGAAGGTCAGTGCCGGTGATTTTGCCGAGAACATCACCACCGAAGGCATCTGTCTGTGGCAGCTGCCAGTGGGCACACGCTTTAAAATCGGTCCATGCGCCGTGGTGGAGGTGACCCAGATCGGAAAAACCTGCCACCACCGCTGTGAAATTTTCCATCAGGTGGGCGACTGCGTCATGCCGCGTGAGGGTATTTTCGCGCGTGTCTTAGAAGCCGGCACCATCCGCCCAGGGGATCTCATCTCTGCTGCCTGAACAACCAATGCATGGAGCGACACCGATGGCACTGATTGACAGTTTCCGCAGGCGCATCGACTACCTGAGAATTTCCATTACCGACCATTGCAACCTGAATTGCGGCTACTGCATGCCGGTCTTTTCAGACCGGCCGCATCTGGATCACAGCGAAATCCTCAGTTACGAAGAGCTGCTCCGATTGGCCGAGGCTGCTGTAGGCACCGGCATCTCCAAAATCCGCATCACCGGGGGTGAACCGTTGGTGAGAAAAGGGATGGTCGAATTCTGCCACATGCTCGGAAGCCTGCCGGGGCTGGAAAACCTGGCCCTGACCACCAACGGCGTCCATTTGGCGAAAATGGCCCATTCCCTTAAAACTGCCGGGGTCAAGCGCGTCAATGTCAGCCTCGACACCCTGAAACGCGATCGCTTCGAAGCGATTGCCGGCCGCGACAAGCTGGATGATGTGCTGCATGGCATCCGGGAGGCGGACGCGGTGGGATTCCATCCCGTCAAAATCAACGTCGTCGTAATGCGAGACGTCAACGACGATGAAATCGCCCAACTCGCCGCATTGACCTACCAGCATGCCTGGCATGTGCGATTCATCGAACTGATGCCTTTTCAACACGCACGTTTCGGCGACTATCGGGATCTGTATATGCCGATCGGGACCATTATCAAACGAATCCCCCATATCAACAAGGCCCATGTGGGACCGGCACTGGCGACCAACGGTCCGGCACGCATGTGCACCCTGCCCGGAGCCAAAGGGAAAATCGGCTTCATCGCCCCCATGAGCTGGCACTTTTGCGGCAGCTGCAACCGTCTGCGGCTAACGGCGGACGGCAAGATCAGGACCTGCCTCTTTTCGGAAACGGAGATCGATGTCAAAAGGCCGCTGCGGACCGGCGCGACCAAACACGAATTGGTGGAACTGTTGAGAGATGCGGTCAAGGCCAAGCCGCGCCGTCATCATCTCAGCCGCGGTCTGAGACCGGATCTTGTGCAGCGAGCCATGCATGCCATAGGAGGGTGAGCAGTAATGTGGACCGACCTGCTTCAAATCACCTTTCCCGTCGCCGGCATCGAAACCTGGATTTTCGTCGCGCCAGCCGTGGCTTTCGGCATCTCGTTTTTTACCTCCATAGCCGGCATTTCGGGTGCATTTCTTCTGATGCCCTTTGAGGTCAGCGTCCTGGGGTTCGTGTCCCCGTCGGTGACGGCCACCAATCTGCTCTACAATGTGGTCGGCACTCCCGGTAGGGTGATTCAATACGCCCGGCAAAAGCGGGTCTTCTGGGAACTGGCGGTTAACATCGTCGGCGGCGGGGTCCCGGGGGTCCTGGTTGGTTACTGGCTGCGGGTGACATGGCTGCCGGACCCGCGGATTTTCAAACTGTTCGTGGGAATCGTTTTGTTGGCCGTCGCCTGGCGGTTGGCCAAGGATATCGTTTCCCGTCCTGCCGCCATCACGACGCGATCCAAGGATTCCTCCTTTCGGCATGGCCAACGATACGACCGCCTGCTGCCGATCATTCGCGACCGGCAGGTCCGATTCAGCATCCCGGCCTTACTCCTGCCGGCCTTCGCTGTGGGCGTCATTGGCGGGGCTTACGGCATTGGCGGTGGCGCCATTATGGCGCCGTTTCTCGTCACTGTCCTGCATCTGCCCGTGCACGCCGTGGCCGGGGCTGTGCTGCTGGCCAACTTTGCCACATCACTTGCCGGCATGGGCTTTTACAGCCTGCTTCCGATGGGCGAGGGAACAACTGCACCGCCGGATTGGCTTTTAGGGCTTTTGTTCGGTGTCGGCGGCATGATCGGCATGGCCTGCGGCGCCCGGTTGCAAGGCCGTCTCCATGAGCGATTCATCAAGCTGATTTTGGCCATGGTCGTCTGCAGCGCAGCGGTTAAATATATCCTCCATTATTTTTGAGTGCCCGCAACGGGCCTCTCACGATTAGAATCCTGGAAAGACAAGCGCCAGGATAGCAAACACATCCCAACTTCCACAGGAGGACGCAACCATGCGAAAAATATTGATTCTCGGCGCGGGTGCCGGTGGCACCATCGTGGCCAACATGCTCAGGCAGCAACTTACCGAAGCGGAGTGGCAGATCGTCATCATCGACCGCGACGATCGCCACCATTATCAGGCCGGCTACCTGTTCATCCCCTTCGGCATTTACGGGGAAGCCGACGTGTTGAAGCCGAAGAAGGAATTCATTCCCTCGGGGGTCAATTTCGTGGTCGATCATGTCGTCAATATCGACAAGGACGAACGCCGTGTGGAAACCGCGACCGGCCAACGATTCGACTATGACTGGCTGGTGATCGCCACCGGCTGCGATATCCATCCCGAGGAGATCGACGGCATGCTGGATGGATGGCGCAAGGAGATCTTCGACTACTACACTCTGGAGGGATCCCTGGCCCTGGCCAAGCAACTCAGGTATTTCAATTCCGGCAGGATCGTTCTCAACATCGCCGAGTTCCCCTACAAATGCCCCATCGCTCCGCTGGAGTTCGTCTTCATGGCCGACTGGTTCTTTACGGTCAACGGCTGCCGGGACAAGGTGGAAATCGAGTTCGTCACCCCGCTGGACAACGTCTTTACCAAACCGGTGGCCGCCAAGACCCTGGCCGAAGTGGCCGCCAAAAAGAACATCAAGGTGACCCCCTACTTCGACCTGGCGCAGGTCAATGCCTCGGAAAAGACGATCGAATCGCACAAAGGACAGAAGGTCGGCTACGATCTGCTGATCTCCATCCCACCCAACATGGGTGACAAGGCGCTGATCGACTCGGCGGTCAGCGATCCGGTGGGCTTCGTTCCCACCGACAACCGTACCCTCAAGATGGAGAACGACGATCGGATCTACGTCATCGGCGACACCACCAACGTGCCGACGTCGAAGGCCGGTTCCGTCGCCCATTACATGGCCTACACACTGGTTGAGAACCTGATCCGGGAGATCGACGGATACGCCCCGCTTCCCAAATTCGACGGCCACGCAACCTGTTTTCTGGCATCCGGCTTCGAAAAAGCCATCTTGCTGGATTTCAATTACAAGGTCGAACCGCTGCCCGGCAAGTTTCCCTTCCCCGGCATGGGCCCTTTCACGCTGCTCAAGGAGAGCCTGAGCAATCACTGGGGCAAAATGATGTTCCGCTGGGTCTACTGGAATTTGATGATGAAGGGACTGGACCTGCCGCTGGAGCCGCAAATGAACCTGGCCGGCAAGATCCGACAGGCTGCTTGATGGAGGTGGTTCATGACACACGGAGAAGAAATTCTGGCACGTCTCGAGCGCCTCGAAAACCGAATCGCGCCCATGACCGAAACGGCCCGCGCCGTCAGCGAACTGCGCGACGAGCTGGCACCGCGGGTCAACGAGGCGGTTCACGCACTCATCCGCGAACTGGCCGATGTGGAAGCAGACTTTCAGCTGGAAGACCTGCTGCATCTGGTCAAGAAAGCCCTGCGCAATACGAAAAATCTCAGCTTCACCCTCGACCAACTCAAGAATCTCATTGATTTTGCAGTTACAGTGGAACCGCTGCTCAAATCGAGCGTTCCCCAGATGATTCTATACCTGGACGGGTTGGAACGCAGTGGCGTTTTTCGCTTGTTGCAGACGGGAATCGAAACCCTGAAAGCGGTCGGCGAGTCATTCACTGAAGACGATCTGGGCCAGATGCGCACAGGGCTTGTACGGCTGGCCGGAACGCTAAAAACGTTATGCCGTCCCGAAGCCATAGAACTCATCGAGCGAGCCGCTCAGCTTCCCAGTCAAGTGGATCTTACTGCCGCCAAAACGGTCGGCCCGTGGGGCTTGCTCTGGGCTTTGCGTGATGACGAAATTAAACAAGGATTCGGAGTTGTGCTGGAATTGACCCGCGGCCTGGCCACATTGAAACTGCCGCAACAGGCATGACCGCCGGTAACCCGCAACCAACCAAACACGCCGGCATCCGCGTTTTGATCACCGGCGGAAATCGAGGTGACCCCATGAACGACGATGCCCAATTTTCATGCACCGCATGTCATATCGAGGCAGACGAAGCGGCCAAGGAAACCATGACCGCCTGCCGGCTGTGCGGGCGCATTCACTGCCACAGCTGTGTGGACGAACACGGCCGCTGCGTCGAGTGCCGTGAAGCAGTGCCTAAGGAGACCACCTAATAAAGCATTCGAATTTGATCTACACGGCGGTTCGCGAAGCTGTTATCGCGATGACGCATATCTCGGCGATCCGATCGGAACCCAAAAGATGAAACGTGGCGAAGGCAAAGCGGCATGATGCAATCAAGCAGCATGCGGAATCATACGGGAACGGATAGCCCAAGACAAAACCAATGGATTGTTGAAGGTGGGTCTTCGACAACCAACCGAATTATGGAAACCCGATGATTGGATTTCAACAAGCGTTTGAACGAACCCAGTCTCCGTTGCTCCCCCTCGGTGCAGAGGCCGTCAACATCGAGCAGTGCATCGATCGAATATTGGATAGGGACGCTTTCGCACGGGTTAATGCCCCCTCGGTAGACGCATCGATGAAAGATGGCTACGCGCTGCGTGCTTTGGATGCCGCCGAAGCCAGTGCGACGAACCCGGTTTTCCTAAAAATGAAAGGCACGCTGGGCGCTGGAGCTTTGCTCGATGGCGCTATTGAGCCCGGTGAAACCATGCGCATCCTCACTGGCGCGTGCCTGCCCAAAGGCGCCGATGCCGTCGTGGCCGAGGAATATGCGCGCACAGCAGGAAACGCAATCGGCATCGATACGCCGGTTGATAAAGGGTTCAACGTGCTGAAGCAGGGTTCGGATGTGGCTCTCGGAAAACTGGTGCTGGAAAAAAATACCCGATTGACACCCGCATTGATCGGACTTGCTGCCGCCGCCGGCTTCAGCCGCATCGACGTGTTCCGACGTCCAAAGGTATGGCTGGCCGCGACCGGTGACGAAGTGGTGTTGCCCGGGATGCCCATCCGTTCGGGCCAGCTATTCGCCAGCAACATCGCTACCATTGATGCCTGGTGTCGTCGATATGCCATGAGGACCACAGTGGTATTGGTTCGGGACGACCGCCGCGCGTTACGTGAAGCGGTGGCTAACGCGTTGCCGGAGCATGATGCCATCATCACCAGTGGCGGTGCCTGGAAAGGTGATCGTGACTTCATGTCCCGCGTGCTCGATGAGCTCGGTTGGGAAAAGGTATTTCACCGCATCCGGTTGGGACCCGGCAAGGCTGTGGGGTTCGGAATCTTAAAGGGAAAACCGGTATTCATTTTGCCTGGCGGACCGGCGTCCAACCTGGCGGCCTTCCTGACCCTTGTACTGCCGGCGCTGTTGAGGCTGGCGGGATGGTCGGATCCGGCGCTGCCATCGGCACAGGCGGTCCTGACCCGTTCCGTGAATGGTCAGGCAAACTGGACCCAAGCGATTTTCGGCAACCTGGCGGTAACCGATGGAGGCGTGCATTTCGATCCCTTCACCAACGGCAACCGCCTGTATGCCTTGTATCGGGCGACAGCCCTGATGCTGATCCCCGAGGGCGTCTCGCATTTACCTAAAGGCGCGGTGGTTGCCGTTTCGCGGCTGGATTGAAGGCCATCAAGGCCACGCTGACGGGCGACAACCCAACGGAGCATAGCGCAATGGCAGTCAGGTGTGCGGGAATCATACTTGCCGGCGGCCGTAACACCCGCATGGAGGGACTCCCCAAGGGGCCACTAGGGATCGCCGGAAAATCCTTTCTGGACCGCATCGCCGCTGCTGTCGGGACCTGTGCTGGTGAACTGATCCTGGTGCCCCGGGAACCAGCCGTTTATCATGACTGGCCTTACCGGATCGTCGAAGATGTCTTCCAGGTTCACTCCCCCCTGTCAGGTATCAACGCAGGGCTGTTACATATGGATGCCGAGATCGCTTTCGTCAGCAGTTGTGACACCCCGTTTCTGCATCCTGCGGTTGTCCGCATGCTGATGGATCAGGCAGATGACACGTCGGAAATCGTCGTGCCGACATCCGGCACCTATTTCCAACCTCTGTGCGCCGTCTATACCAAAGCTTGCATGCGTTTGATCGAGCGCCAGCTTTCCCGCGGTGATCCGAAGGTGGATCATCTGTTTGACGCGGCACGTGTGAAATCGATTGCTTACGAACAGCTGCAATCGGTCGATCCCCAATTGAATTCGTTTTTTAACGTTAATACGCCGTCGGACATGGCTACCGTGATGGAGATGATAGGCGATCTCGTAACCGGTTGAAACGACTCAATCTACAAATAGGCAACGGCAGTCGTATGCGAAAAAGGGGGGATTTTATGCAACGAAAAACGATCTGTGGCGTCGATGTGGCGTCCTATGTGATCCGCATGGAGGAGTTCCATGGCTACCGTTCTCCCGGTATGCTGATCGGCGGCGTGATGATCGAAAACGGGACAACACGATTGGGACCAACGCCCTATCTGAACGTGGTTTGTGAAACCGTGGTTTGCCTGCCGGATGCGGTTCAGTTGCTTACCCCGTGCACCTTCGGCAACGGTTTTATGCAAGTTCTGGACTGGGGAAAATTCGCCCTCACCGTCTATGACCGCGATCGTCTGGATGGTGTGCGGGTCTGGCTGAATCCGGATGGGTTGAACGGCTATCCATTGATCAGCGACTGGTTTCGACGCACCGGGGCCATCCGCGAGAAGCCGCCTTTCGAGGACCTGGCGGCGGAGGTACTGGCGGCCGGGTCAAATCTGATCAGCAGCCGCCGGGTGCGATTGCCGCGATCGCTGAAGGATAAAAACCCCGTCCCCACCGGTTTCTGCCCGGAGTGCAGCGAGTCCTATCCGTTGCGCCAGGGGCCTTCCTGCCTGGCCTGTCAGGGACATGTCTACTACGAAATGCAGGAGGGATCATTGTGAGTGAAGTACCTATATTGAATCAAGTACACATGCTGCCGGAGGCTCGGCTCTCAAAAAGAACGTTCATGGGCCCCATCGAACCCAATTGGGATGCATGGCGGGCCATCGCAGATGCTGCCGGTGCGGACATCGACCGCTGCTGGACCTGCGGTACCTGCGACAATGGGTGCCCCGTCAGTCTGGCCACCGGACGGCTGCGCCCGCAGCGCAACGTGCGCATGGCCGTTTACGGCATGCTGGACAAACTGTTGACCCTGCCGGACATCTGGTATTGCCTCTCCTGCCGGCGCTGTCTGCAGGGGTGTCCCAATCAGGTCAAACCCTACGAGCTGCATCGCTATCTTCAACACGAAGCACTGCAAAAAAAAATCTACGACTATGATTTTCTATCACGCTATCGAAGATTGTTCGCCGAATTCCAGCGCGTTCGCTGGCGCGCTGCGGCGCACTGCTTCAAAGCGGAACTGACCGCTCTGCCTGATGCAACCTGGTACCAATGGCTGAAACGACCGCTACCTCAGGCGCTCTTTCGACCCGTCGATTTGAAACATACCCACATCCATAAAACTGGTAAGCCGGCGGAGTTGTTGGCCGGCCAGGCCTGTTTCACCTGCAGTGAGTGCAGCAGCTGCTGCCCGATCGTCTGCGACGGGGACGTCTTCGATCCCCAGCGCATCATTCGCATGGCCAACCTCGGGCTCGCTGACGA
Source organism: Desulfosarcina sp. (assembly GCF_055467485.1). Classification (NCBI taxonomy): domain Bacteria; kingdom Pseudomonadati; phylum Thermodesulfobacteriota; class Desulfobacteria; order Desulfobacterales; family Desulfosarcinaceae; genus Desulfosarcina; species Desulfosarcina sp. The sequence goes on from NZ_JBUOIV010000021.1 coordinate 26,147, forward strand.
ACTGCTCCGGTCGCCCGCCATCTGGCTGTGTTTAGGGTGCCAGCGCTGCGCGGACGCTTGCTCCCAGACCGTCAGCGGCTACGCCATCATCCGGCGGCTTCAGTTACAGGCGGTCGAAAAGGGGTTGGTGGACCCCCTGCTTCCGGTCCGGCTGCTGGACGCGGACCGCATCATTTACCCCAAATTCCTGGACGAGATCGACACCCTGATCGGTCTTTATCGAATGAAGTGACAATGAAAAAGCGCCACAAATTGCTACATGAGGATAACATGAACCTCGAAATACGCACCACGCTGGGCCAACCTATCCCGGTCCTTCACTTTTCGGAACTGCTCGCGCTGGCGATCGGGGGTTTCCCTAAAAATGGGTGGTTCGAACGCCACCTGATCGACCCGCGGCCGATGCTATCGACAAAACAGCTGATGTAGCATTATCCCCGCACTACTGCATGATGACCGCTACCCCCCAAAATTTATTTGGCTATGGTCATGAGGCCTCTTCCAGCAAGTTTGCAAGCAGCTGCTTCAACTCGGTAACCGAGAAAGAAATCCCCTGAAAGCGTTTGACGTCCACGATGTCCGAACTGATGATCAGGGGAAGCCGGTAATCCTCTGGATGGTCGCTCCCATGAATCTTTCCATGCCCGGCATGATCGCTGGTGACAATTAGCAGATAGTTTCTTTTGCCGATCACTGTATCAACCAGCGTGGAGAGATAGTCATCGATAAAGAACAGCTCTTCCAGGTATTCCGGCGACAGCCATCCATATTCAGGCCCCACCTGATCCAAGCCGCTGACATGCAGGAAAGTGAAATGTCGGCCAGGCGTTATTAGGAAGGATCGGGCTGAATCAATGGCACCATCCCGCGACCACTCATGGACATCGACCGCAGGATTAACAAGATACCCCAGTTTTTCTTTGGAGTAGAAATAACTGGTCTTGAAGCCATGGCGCGACGCAGTGTCGAAAATGGTCTCCTTTTTAACGGTGGTTTTACCCGGCGCCCAATGGTTACCCACCTTACCGTTTTCCCCCGGTGACAGACCCGTGAACATCGCCGTATGGGCAATCAATGTTTTGGGCGGTTCGGTGCTATGGCCATTGAGGGTGTAGGACCCGGATTTCATTAACTTGCCAAGGGTCGGTATCTTGGATTTTTTCAGCGCGTCGGGATGAAGCGCATCGATGGAAATGATTAGCACATTGTTGAACTGCTTTGCGCAAACATCGTTGTTCGATCCAATCAATGCGCAAAGCATCACTGCAATGAGGAACGCTCTAACTATCATATAATCTCTGTTTGACCCTTCATCGACTATTAATTTTCAAGGTTGCTTGCCGGAAAAAAAAGACACGCACGGTCAGATAGGCAGATGTAAGAAGAAAAAAGACATCCCTAATAAGGGTTGAAAGGCCAAAGGAGCCTTCGGTGAGTTCGGTGGAAAAACATCCGCAGTGGATGTCTAATCCTCTGATTTTGTTATAAGCCATTGCTAAGATGAACACAGTCAACAGGCCTGTACTGATGACCGTCGCCCCCGGCAGCCAACACCCGGACACAAGGAAGACCGCCAAATACAGTTCCAGCCATGGCAGTACCAGGGCGACCAGGTTAATCGTTGAGTCCGGCAGGATCTGATAATTGTACACCGTCCGGGCGAATGCCGCCGGATTGAGGATCTTATCGAAACTGGCATACAGGAACACAATGCCCAGAAACAGACGCAATACAACGGTTACCCAATAAATCGTTGCTTTTTGATTTTGGTGAATCATCTTTCCCTATTCCACAGGCAAGCCGGCTTGCTGCCAGACAGTCCACCCGTTGACCAGTACGCGGACGTTAGCGTATCCCATTTCTTTCAAGAAGAGAGCCAGTTCGTGGCTGAGATCACAACTCTCGCCATCGCAGTAGGTGATGATCGTTTCTGAACCATCGATGCGATCAGCCATTTCCATGAAATATTGATCCACTGATTGCCAGGGAAGGTTGAGCGCACCTTGAATGTGCCCTTCAAGATACTGGCTTTCGGATCGTGCATCCAAAAATAATGCGGAACCCGATTCGAATTGCTCCGTTGCCAGTTCCAGGGAAATGACCACCGTATCGCCGGCAGTGTCGGAGAATCGCGCTTTAACCGACCAGTCGCCGATAAGGGGGATGCCATCGGATCGCCAGGCATTTGTCAGCATGGCGGTGATGGCTGCGAGGACAATCAGAGCCGGGATCTGCCAAATGGCTTTTCTGATTTGCAAAACCTTGTCGTTCACCATGGGATGCCATCCACATCCAGTGCATACGGTTTCATGTAAGCATCCAATTCCGCTTTGGCCGAAAGCGGCAATGATGGGCAATCGCCGCTGCCCTTGGCCCCCTCGGCCACGCGGGTGGCGAAAACCATGCAGGTGGGCTCGCCGCAATCGCGGCAATTGGTCTTGGGCAAGTGTTTAAGTATCTGGATTACCTGGGGCTGAGGTATGCCTCTATAGCGGGGAGTGATTGTATCACGCTTCTTCCAGACGTCATTGATCTCGCGTTTTATCCATTCGACGATCTTACGGGCCTCAGTTTCATCCTTGAGCGCGTTGACTGCGATCTTGTTGCCATGCACGGTAAGCAGTTTACCGTGCAGCCGGAAGGTCACCGATGGCGGATGTTCGATGTAGGTAAAACCGCCCAGTTCGGCATTCAAGAAGGGCAGTGCCTCGGAGACATCCTGGTCCAGGTGCGCAAAACACTGAACGGTCATGGCACCTGGCATGCACTCGTTATTAAAGATTTCAAGCCGGTAGGATTCGAGAAGCATCTTTTCCTCCAAGATCGAATTGCCATCACGCAATGCTGGCATCAATGAACGGACGGGCCATGAAATACAAACCCATTAAAGCGATGACCACACCGGCACCTTTGCGGAACCAGTTTCCTGCTTCCTGCCAGGCGTGGTTTTCGGTCAATTTTCTCACCAAGGCGGTAGAACTGCCGGCGATAACGATGGGGAGACAGTGCCCCAAGGCGAACAGTACCATCATCAACGACCCGGTTGCCCATTCCTGCTGGACGGTAACGACTGCCAGAATGGGGGCGATAAAACCGAAAGTACACGACCCGGACAAGATGCCGTATGCCAGACCCAAACCAAATGCACCGTGAACGCCACGCAGATTCAATCGATAAAGCATTGACCCGGACATGGTGCAAGCCTGAACCCCCAGCATGCCCAATGCCACCCATATCAAAATTATGCCCACCGGCAATTGCCACCACAGCCCCACGTCTCCGAGCATGCGTCCCAACCCGGCACAGATGATTCCAACCAGAGCGATGGTGACAAACAGCCCCGAAGTGAATGCACCCGCATAAAGCCCTGCTCGTTTCGGATCCACAGCGGTTTCCTGGCCGGCAACATAGGCAACGATCAATGGGATGGACGCCAAATGGCACGGACTGAACATCACGCTGACCATGCCCCAGGCAAAACAGCCCAACAGGGCCATGTCCGACCCGCTGGTCATCCATGCATTGACGGTGAGAAAAAATGCGTCTAGCGTCGGACTCATCGGATACCGTTCTTTTCAGGTTACGGTTCGACACCCAACCGGGTCAGCATGTTCACGATCTCTTCCTCGGACATGAATCCGATATGACGGGAGGCCTCCTTGCCTTCGGCATCGTAAAATATCTGTGTGGGAATCGCCCGGATGCCGAAGCGCCCGGCCTGTTCCCGGTTCTCCCAGACGTCGATGAAGACGATAGCCGCCCGGCCCTGGTATCGCTTCTCCATCTTTTCAAGAATGGGTGCCATCATCTTGCAGGGGATGCATTTTTTGGCTCCCAAGTCGATCATGGTCACCGTATCCTTGACCGGAAGCGTATTGAAGTCGATTCCGGGATCGCTGAAAGCTGTAGCGGCCATCCCGAAAAGCAGTATAGTCGATGCAATAGCCGGCAAGACCATCGATCTGAATTCCGGTCCATTCATAACATCCACCCTTTTAATTGGTTAGTCATGGCAAGCTTCGGTCCGCATTAAATCAGGATGTTAAACAGATACCCAACGATCAGGATTCCGCCGGTCACGACGCCGACAAAAACAGCAATCAGTTGCGGTTTGAGTACTTTTCTGAGGATTATCATTTCGGGCAGACTCAGCGCAATCACCGACATCATAAAGGAAAGTACGGTGCCCAAAGCGGCGCCTTTGCCCAGCAGCGCCTCTACCACCGGTATGATTCCGGCGGCGTTGGAATACATAGGCACCCCCATGCCCACGGCAACCGGAACAGCCCACCAAGCGCCTTTACCCATGATGGAGGCCATGAATCCCTCCGGCACATAGCCGTGGATCCCTGCGCCGACAGCGATACCGATGACCATGTAGATCCAGACCTTGCCGACGATTTCCTTGACCGCCTCCCAGCCGGCAGTGACCCGGTCCCGCCACGTCATCTTCAGCTGAGAAGCTTCAGCGGGATCGACATTGAGGTTGGTCACCCAGTCCTCAATATATTTTTCCAGATGCATGCGGCCGATCACCCAACCCGCCATGATGGCAATAGTCAATCCTGTGGCCATGTATATGCCGGCCACCTTCCACCCCAACAAGCCATAAAGCAGTCCCACGGCGATCTCGTTGACCAGGGGCGCGGCGATCAAAAAAGAGAAAGTCACTCCCAGCGGCACACCGGCGGTCACAAATCCGATAAACAGCGGCACGGCCGAGCACGAACAAAATGGGGTGACGATACCCAGCGAGGCCGCCATGACATTACCGGCAAATTGGCTTTTGCCGGACAATATGTCCCTTGTGCGTTCCGGGGTAAAGAACGTTCGGATGATACCCACGCCAAATACCACCAGCACCAGCAGCATCATTACCTTGGGGGTGTCGTAAAAAAAGAATTCCAATGCTGCACCCAGGTGAGTACCCTTGCCGATATTGAACAGTGAGTAGGTCAAAAACTTCGACAGCTGCGGCAATAGGCCATATACCAACCACCAGAGGTACACACCGCTGAGCCCTAACATGACCTGGAGCCACATGGCGTCTTGCAGGTACGATCTTTTATTGCCGTGCGCCACCATATAACCACCCGATCTTTCTTCATTCAGTTGCATGGGTATCTCCATCGTCACTGCCGGAGTGAGGCGACCTCCAACCTCCGGGCTGCTTATTTTGTCAACCAGCCGAGGACTTCATCTTTCTTTGGAATCTTTCCCATGATTTTAACCTCGCCGTCCACCACCACCGCCGGCGTACCGAACACACCATAGCCGGCGATCGCCATGACGTCGGTGATCTTTTCCACCCTGGCCTCGACGCCGGCAGCGGCCACGGCCTCCGTGACGATTTGTTCAGTCTGCTTGCACTTGGCGCAACCGGGCCCCAACACTTTGATCTCCATTTGCTTTCTCCTTCCTATGACGGTGGTTCAATTCCTGCCGCAGCGAGCCACGGTTCCATTAAACTTCTCTCAATCGCTGGATCTGTTTCTATATATCGCTATTTATGCATATTATAGGAACAACAAAAATCAGTTCTTGTTCAGGATCTCAAACCGGTCGATGTGTGCCGTCTTCTCGACGAGATCCGATATTTCCGGCTCGTCGTTGAGCCAATGCCGCAGGTTGCCGAGCAGAGTTGCCGCGAAGGGACTCTGGCGGCCGTCGGCCAGCGCATAATTCACCCACAGCCCATCCTTGTGGTGTGCCACCAACCCCGCGTCTTCCAATATTTTTAAATGTTTGCTGGTCGTGGACTGGGCAGCGCCCAGGGAGGCCTGCAATTCACAGACGCACATCGTTCTTTTTTCAAGGATCTTCAGGATCTTGACCCGGGTGGGATCGGAAACGGCCTTCATAACCCGGATGAATGCTTTCATACGCCCTCCATATCGTTATTTTGGAATATACAAACGTGACTTGGAGATGTCAACCCACAAGGGGGCGTCATCATGAAAAAAAAGGGGCGGCAGACCATCGACCGCCGATGGCTGACCGCCCCTTTTTCTCAGGGACGCCGCTGAACGATTGGAGTCACGCGCAGTACAAGGTGTCCAGCTCACCAAAAAGCCCGGTTCGGGCATCGTTGAAAGCGGTCATGCGTTGGCTGGCTTTGCCGCGTTCCCCCTGGCTGACGAGTTCGACAATCTCACGCGCCAGGCGGTGAACATCCTCGTGAAACCGGCCGGCTTCTGCAAATCCCGGCAGATCGGCCATGGCTTGTCCGGCCTCGCTGTGATACCAGCACCCTAAATCGCAGCTTTTATGATCGGGAACATCTTTGGGGGAAATCTTTTTTTCACCTTTGATTGCCGCGTTGAGCCGATCGAACCAGGCCATGTGGGCCTTTTTGACCGCGGCGATGTCGAATTTGGGGGGGCTGACGTGAAAATGGTCCACCACATCGTGAAGCTTCTCCGCCAGTTGGGAAAGCTCCTTGACGTTGAAGGACACCTGGATGCTGGTCTGGGTCAGTTCGTCCGCCGATGATTTCACGTCGGCGATGTCCGCCGAAATCTGGCCGGTGACCTGGGAGCACTGGGCCACGTTCTCGTTGATCTCTCCGAACCCCAGGGAAGCCTCCCGCACGTTGCCGGCCACCTCTTGAGTGGTTGCCAGCTGACTGTCCAGGGATGTGGCGATGGTGGCAACGATCTCGTTCACCTGGTTGATCACTGCGGAAATCTGCTTCATTTCATCGACCGTTTCACCGGTCGAGTGCTGGATGCCGCCGATCTTGGCCTTGATTTCGTGGGTGGCTTGGGCGGTCTGGCGTGCCAACTCCTTGATTTCGTTGGCCACCACTGCAAAACCCTTGCCTGCCTCGCCGGCGCGGGCCGCCTCGATGGTGGCGTTGAGCGCCAGCAGGTTGGTCTGCTCGGAAATCTCCGTGATCACTTCGGTCACCTTGCTGATGGCACCGGCGGCAACGCCCAATTCATTCATCTTGGCCGATGCAAGGTCGGCCTGGGCCACCGCGCTGTCCGCGATGCTTCTGGCTTTTTCCGAATGCCTGGCGATCGTTTTGATGGTTTCCGTGGTGCCGGCCACGGCATCCGCCACCATGCTCACGTTGGTGGTGGCCTCTTCGCTGGCCGCGGAGACGCTGCTCATGTTGGCGCTCATCTCTTCGGCCGCCGTTGCCACCGTATTGGACCGGCCGGCGGTAAGGTCGGCACCCTTGGCCATTTGATCGGCTATCCGGGTCATTTCCCCCGATGAGAAGCGCAGGGTGTCCACGCTGTTCACCACCCGCCTGAGCATGCGCTCCATTCTCCTTACCAGGCGGTTCAGGGCTCCCACCAGCTGCCCGATTTCATCCTGTTGGTCGATCTGCAGATCGTGCGTGAAATCGCCTTCGGACATCTGCTGCGCCAGCTTGACCACCTGTTTGATGGGGCGGGTGATATTGCGGGTGCTCACGAACCCCAGCAGCAACGCCAGCAGCACCCCCGCAGCGATGCCCGCCAGCATGGATGTGTTGGCCCGGGTCATGGCCTGACGGGCCTGTTGGTTGACCGATTCGATGGATCCCTTGACACCCGTTTCCACATCCTTGAGCCGCGCAATGATCGTTTCCCCGATCTCGTCGGCCTCCGCGCCCAACTGGTCCAACAGCGCGTAATCGTATGGCTCGGCCGAAATTTTCTTGGTGATCAGATCCGCCAGGGTTTTGAATTTTGCATGAAAGGACGCATCGTAATAGTCCAGTGTCTCGGTCACCACTTGCCGCAGTTGTTCGTCCTTGGTCGCCTCGACCGTCCCGGCTTGCGTCTCACCGCCGTTTAAAATGGCCTTGCCCAGCGCCGTGAAGGTCCCGGCGATCTTTTCGTGCTCGCTCCAGGTGGCCTCGACCTCGTCCGGCCATTGGGCAGCCTCCAGGCTCTTGAACAATTGCAGGTCATGGGCCACCGCCAGCTTCATCTCCATGGCGGCATAGATCAGCGGACCTGACTCGGTAGTGGCCTGCAATTTGGCGCCCACGTTGCGCACACCAAATAGCCCCACTAGGCCAACCACTATCAGAATCAGCGTAATGCATGAAAAATAAATCATCTGTTTGACGAGCAATGGCAGATTTTTAAACATCTTCAAACACCCCGCAATCGTTGAATAAACGTTTCAAGAGATGCACCCGCAGGGGCACAGGAAGGCCAGATGCAACACAGCTGTCCAATTGGGTTATCGACTGGGCTGAAAAATTCTTTAATGGAAATGAAAGGGAATACTTAACCGTTGGTGCGGCGGCGGGTGGAATGGAGGGGCTTGATCCATCCAGGCAGCCGGCGAAACGGCCGGAACATGAAAAAGCGAATCAGCCGGCTGAAGCCTTCCATCACCCGGCCGATCTCTTTTTCCACGGAAGGCTCCACCCGGCAAAAGGAGATGATGCAGCGCTCCGGACGCAGGCCGTCGGGAAAAAGGCAGGGCCCGGTACCGCTTTTGAGGAAAATGCAGTCCGAAGGGAAAAAACTTTCTCCGGCGAGGCAGTCCGCCACAGCATCTTCAACTGCCGGCGCCATGGCCAGGATGTATACGAGGTCCCACTCGGTTATGATATCGGCAGGTTGGATGTTCCGGCAGCAAAGGCCCCGGCAGGCCATGCAATTGGCCAATAAGGGGGCGGCTTTTTTCGTCAGGGTATCCTGGGCATCATGAATGTTATTGCAGATAGCCGACAGGATCTTGCGCTCGTCAGCATCCAAACCCTCGATTTTCTTTCGGGCCGTTTTGAAGCTGTGCTTGAGTCCCATGGACGTTGAGTTTCCTAGTTTTGGTGAACGACAATGGTTTCACTGCGGCAGTGCTTATTCAGAGATGGTAGGTTGTGGTTCTGGCCAAGGCCGCAGCGCCTTTGCAACCACAGGCGCAGCAACGCTGCGTCGAGGATTGCAAAGGCGTGAGAACACCGGCCAGGGCCGCAAGATGCCATCTCTGAATAAGCGCTATATGAATCGCTTCATCATCTCATCCACCATCCCATCCACATTGTCCGGCGTGACACCGTGCTGGGCGCAGAATGCATCCACCTTGGCGAGCCTTTTGGGGCTGTTCATGTCGACCAGCCGCGAAAAAAGGCCCAGGCGCCGACCCACCTGAAAGCGGCACTGATCCTGGGGGGACATCTCAAGGAACCGGTCCAGCACCGCCAGGATATCCGGTTTGGCTTCGGGGAGGCGGCCCTGGACCTCCTCGAACAGGTTGAGGATGTGGTCGCTGACGATCATGCTGGTGATGCCGTCCAGGCTCTCGATAAACAACCGGATCTCCCGCCCCATATCGACATCGTTCAATTTGACGAATCGCCCCCTGCGGTGCTCCTCGGCCAGGGGGATCCCGCCGGGAATGGCCAGGGTGCGCAGGCGGATGAAATCCGGGTTGATCCGGTTCAGGGCGTCGGCGGTTTCCAGCGCATGGTCCCGGGACAGGTCCCTGCCCCCCAGCCCAGGCATCACGTACTCGGACAATTCGATGCCGGCCTTTTTCACCTTCCTGCCGGCCTTGATCTGGGTAGGCTTATCGACCCCTTTGCGCACCAGGCGCAGCACCGCCTCCGAACCGGACTCGAGGCCGATGTGGACCCGGTTCAGTCCCGCCTCCCGCATCTGCCTCAGGTGGTCGTCGCTGATGCGGGCGATGGTGTGCGAACGGGCATAGGAGGTGATCCGATCGACCCAGGGAAACCGGGTTCGGAGGTGGCGCAATATCCGGATCAGCTGGTCGGGCTTGACCACCAGGCTGTTGGCGTCCTGCAGGAAAATAGCGCGCATGCCACCGGCATACCAGTTCAGCGCAGCCCCGAAAGCCTGCTGTTCGTGAGCGGGGAGGCCCTGCATGCATGCATCGATATTCTTTCGGAGAATGCTCCCGGACCCGTCGGCAAGGCGCTTCAGCGTTTCTACATGCCGGTGGAGCGCGTCGATATCTTCGATGACGTGGGCTTCGGGACGAACGGAAAAACGGGCACCCTTGTATACCGGGCAGAAGGCGCAATGGTTCCAGGGGCAGTTGCGTGTCACCCGGACCAGCAAGCTGCCGGCTTCGCTGGGCGGCCGGATGGGGCCCTGTTCGAAGCCGTGATAACGATCCCTGTCATGCGGGCGCTGGGTCATGGTCGCCGGTCTCCTGTCGAGATTGGATTGATCATCGCTTATACCTTTCCTCGCGGAAAAAGTAAAACCGGGAACCCTGCCGGACCGCGACCGGTGGACAAAGCGGCCCGGATCCCGGAACCATATACCGGGAATCATTTGCCGGAGGCCCAGAACCCCTTTGACAAGCGTCGATGGCATGCTCTATGGTATGCTTCCGATTATTGCTGAACCGCGACAGCCAACGCATTACCCGCCGCCTGCGGCGGTGTTGGCGGGCGAACGGGAAATCGATTGTATCTTAACGGTGAACCCTCCCCACGGTACACCGCGGGAAGGGTTCAATACCGAAAGTACCGGAGAATGATTAAAAAACTGGGTTTTATCGCATTATCCCTGATCTTTGTGGGCATCTGTACAGCCGGGGTGCTGTACATGCATCTCATGTCCTGGGCGGATCGCCCGGTGGGAACGGCCGTTCAGGAGAAGCTGTTCACCGTTTCACCGGGCCAGGGGCTCAAGCAGACTGCTGCTGCGCTCCACCACGACGGCCTGGTTTCGGATGCCCTTCGCTTCACGATCCTGGCACGGCTCGACAAGAAGGACAAGCTGCTCAAGGCCGGGGAATACTTTTTCTCCACCGCCATGACGCCCAGGGAGATCCTGAACCAGATGGTGGAAGGCAGAGTGCATCTTTATCGACTCACCATCCCGGAAGGATACAACCTGGTCCAGATCGCAGAGGCGGTGGCCGCCGCCGGCCTGGAATCGGAAAAGGCCTTTCTCGATGCAGCCCGCAATCCTGAATCGGCCCGCAGTCTAGGCATCGAGGCCGATACCCTGGAAGGGTATCTGTTCCCGGACACCTACTATTTCCCGCGCGGGCTGGACAGCCACACCATCATCGCCACGATGGTCAAGCAGTTCAGGGCCGCTTATAAACCGGCCTGGGAGCAGCAGGCGAATGCAATGGGAATGACCCTCCACGAGGTCGTCACCCTGGCATCCATCATCGAAAAAGAGACCGGCGCCCCCGAAGAGCGCCCGCTGATATCTTCGGTCTTTCACAACCGGCTGAAAAAAGGCATGCGCCTGGAAACCGATCCCACCGTGATCTACGGCATCCCCGATTTTGACGGAAACATCAAACGCCGCCACCTGGAGACCCATACCCCTTACAACACTTACAAGATCAAGGGACTGCCCCCTGGACCCATTGCCAGCCCGGGGGCCCTTGCCATGGAAGCGGTCCTTTATCCCGCCCAAAGCGATTATCTCTACTTCGTCTCGAAAAAAGACGGCACGCACCAGTTTTCCACCACCATCAAAGAACACAACGCGGCGGTAAAAAAGTACCAGCTGAGGAAAAGGAAACGTTGAAAAGACCGCCGGACAGGCTCAGGTCCGGTTTCACGACCGGAGCGGCGGCGGCCGCGGCCGCCAAGGCAGCCCTTCAGCTGCTTTTTACCGGCCGGGTGCCGACGGTGGTGGACATCACCTTTTTGACCGGAGAGGCCGCGACCATTGCGGTTCATGACTGCCGGCTGGTGAACCCGAACAAGGCGCGCTGCACGGTGATCAAGGATGCCGGCGATGACCCGGACATCACCCACGGCGCCGAAATCGGCGCCGAAGTAACCCTGGAAAAACCATGGGGTGCGGGTCGTGTCCGCATCACCGGCGGTGCGGGGGTCGGCGTGGTGACCAAGCCCGGTCTCGAGATTCCACCGGGCCGCGCGGCAATTACGCAAGGGCCCGTCGCCATGATCACTGACAGCATCCATGCGCTGCTCGACAGTCACCCCACCGATGCCGGCATCCATGTCGAGGTATTCGTGCCCGAAGGGGAACGCCTGGCGAAAAAGACCCTCAACGCACGGTTGGGTATCATCGGCGGCCTGTCCATTTTAGGCACGACCGGCATCGTCCGGCCCATGTCCCACGAGGCGTATGTCGCCACCATCGAAAAATCCATGGATGTGGCCCGGGCCGCCGGGTTGACGCATCTGGTGCTGACCACCGGCAGGCGTAGCGAACGCTTTGCCCAGAACCGCTGGCCGTCGCTGGCCGAGGAGGCTTTCATTCAAATCGGTGATTTCTTCCAGGCGGCCATGACCGCCGCCGCGTCAAGGGGGTTTTCGTCGGCAACCCTGGCCGTCTTTTTCGGCAAGGCGGTAAAGATGGCCCAGAACATCCCCCACACCCACGCGGCTAAATCCGAACTGACCCTGGAATCCCTGGCCCGATGGACGCTGGAGCAGACCGGAAACCCTGAGTTGGCCCGCCGGATTGCCGCCTCCAACACCGCCCGACACGCCTTCGACCCGCTCATGGAGAGTGCCCTGCCGGTCGTCGCCCACGTGGCCGGAAAAGCCCGGCGTTGCGCGGCCGGGTTTTCCGGCAACAAGGTCCGTGTCCGCTGTGTCATTTTCGATTACGACGGCACCCCGGCAGTTGACACGCAACCGGATTGGGGCTAGGGTGGCGACGCAGACAATCTGGAAAAAACACCCCCTCACCCTGTCCCTCTCCCCAAAGGGGCGAGGGAACGTTAGTACAACCGTGGTTCATTTTGAGATATGACCTCTCACCCCGGCCCTCTCGCCTTGAGGGGAGAGGGCCGGGGTGAGAGGTCATAAGGAAAACATCAGTGGCACCACCATTAACCATCATCGGCATGGGCACCTCCCCTGACGACCTGACCTGGCGGCAGCGATCGATCATCGAGGCCGCCGACATCCTCGTTGGCGGAAAACGTCTCATCGCGCATTTCGACCATCTGGCCTGCCAACGGCGGGAGATAGGCAGGGACCTGAAGGGACTGGGCGATTTTCTCGAGCGACAGATGCCCGACCACACCATCGTGGTGCTCACCTCCGGCGATCCCTTGTTTTATGGCATCGGCGCGTTCCTGGTGCGCCGCCTGGGTGCCGACAGGGTGCACATCCTGCCCAACGTCTCCACCGTGGCGGCCGCTTTCGCCCGCCTGGGCGAACCCTGGCAGGACGTCCGGACAGTGAGCCTGCATGGCCGCGACCACACCGGCGAACTGATGCGGCACCTGGGCGGCGGCGATACGGTGGCCGTCTATACGGACCCGGCCCACGGCCCGTCTTGGCTGGCGGGTATCCTGGAGGAAAATGGTTTCTCGGATGTCAACATGTGCGTTCTGGAACGGCTGGGCATGCCGGACGAACGGATCTCCCGGATTACACCAGCCCAGGCGCAGGCCATGACCTTTTCCGATCTCAATCTGGTGGTCCTAAAGCCCGATCCCGTTCGGCAGACCGCCCCGGCCCTGTTCCCCGGCATGCCCGAGGACCGCTTCGCCCATGATAAGGGATTGATCACAAAGGCCGAAGTCCGTGCAGTGAGCCTGTCGCGGCTGCGCCTGTTCGATCGGGCGGTCTTCTGGGACCTGGGCGCCGGCAGCGGTTCAGTCTCTATCGAGGCCGGGCTTTTCATCACCCGCGGAGAAATTTACTCCGTAGAACAAAAGGAGTGGCGGATCCGGCATATCCGTGAAAACCGGTCCCGTTTCGGCATCGGCAACATGCAGGTGATCCAGGCCCGCCTGCCCGCAGGCACGACCGATCTGCCCGACCCGGACCGGGTGTTCATCGGCGGCGGCGGCAGCGCCCTCGGCGACATTATCCGCATGGCCGCCAACCGCCTGAAGCCCGCAGGCATCATCGTGATCAACACCGTCCTGACCGACAATCTCACGGCGGCCATGCATACCCTCGAAGGCCTGTCCTATGACGTCGACATGATCCAGATCCAGGTAAACCGGGCAACGGCCATGCCTTTCAGCCATCGCCTGGAAGCGGCCAATCCCGTCTGGATTGTCACCGGACGCCGTCCCTGACGCACACAAAGAAAGCATCCATCGTGATTCACGCATCCCCCGATTCTGATTCAGTTGCAACCGTCTCGACCCCCGTCATCTTCTGCGGCGCCGGCCCCGGCGATCCGGACCTGATCACGGTAAAGGGCCAGCAGGCCCTGGCAACTGCCGATCTGGTGGTCTACGCCGGTTCGTTAGTACCCGAGGCCCTGCTCAAATGGACCCGGCCGGATTGCCGCCGCCTGAGCAGCGCCGGCCTGCACCTGGACGAAATGGTCTCGACCATGGCCGACGCCTGGCAGTCAGGTCAGAAAGTCGTGCGCCTGCACACCGGCGATCCCTCTCTCTACGGGGCGATTTTCGAACAGATGGCCAAACTGTCCCAGCGCAAAATCCCCTATACGGTGATCCCGGGTGTCACCGCCGCCTTTGCCGCCGCTGCGGCCCTGGGCGTCGAATACACCCTGCCCGAGGTGTCTCAGACCCTGATTCTCACCCGTTTGGCCGGACGCACGCCGGTTCCGGAAGCCGAATCCCTGGCATCCCTGGCCGCCCACCGGGCAACCATGGCCATCTACCTGAGCATTTCCATGGTCGACGAGATGACGCGAATTCTCTCAGGGGCCTATGGTTCCAAAGGCGCCTGCGCGGTGGTTTACCGGGCCAGCCAGCCCGACCAGAAAATACTCTGGACCACTGCCGGCGAACTGGCCGAAACCGTGAAAAAAGAAAAAATCACCCGGACCGCCCTAGTGGTCGTCGGACGCGTGCTGGATGTAAGCCTGGAGACCCTGGTCCACCACTCCAAGCTCTATGACCGCCACTTTGCCCACGGTTACCGTGAGGCGGAGGACCTACGGTGAAATCGGCGGCCAATGAGCGCACCGCCGTCTGGGCGCTGACGCCGAACGGTGCCCAACTGGCCCGGATGATTGCCCAAGGGATGCCCGGCTGCACCCTGTTTCTGTCGCAGAAACTGGAGGCAACCATCCCCGGTGCGGTGCGCTTTGCCCGACTGAAAGATGAGGTCCAGCGGCAGTTCGCCGGGTTTCCCCGCCATATCTTCATCATGGCAACGGGCATCGTGGTGCGCAGCATCGCCCGCCATCTGGCACATAAGACCACGGACCCGGCCGTGGTGGTCTGCGACGAGGCTGGCCAGTTCGCCATCAGCCTGGTTTCCGGCCATATCGGCGGGGCCAACACCCTGGCCCGGGAAGTGGCCCGGGCCAGCGGCGGACTGCCGGTGATCACCACGGCCACCGATGTCAACCGGGTGCCGGCCATCGATGTCATCGCCGTGGAAAACCAACTGATCATCGAGAATCCCGATGCCATCAAAGCGGTCAACATGGCCCTGATCACTGGCAACCCGATCTTCATCCACGACCCTTTTGGGATCGTGGTCCACAAGTTGCCGCCAGACCAGGTGATCACCTCCGCCGCCGACGCATTCGGCCAAAACGATGCCGCGGTTTTCGTGGATCACATGTGCCTTGACCTGCCCCCCCATGTGCTGGTATTGCGACCCGGGTCATTGGTGGCCGGCATGGGATGCAACCGGGGTACCGATGTCGAAGAGATGCGCAATCTGCTGGTGGAAACGTTCGCGGCGAACCGTCTGGCCATCTCCAGTCTGCGCGCCCTGGCCACGGTGGATCTCAAGGCCGACGAGCCCGGGATGCTGGCCCTGGCCGAATCCTTGAACCTGCCGTTAACGGTATTCTCCCGTGACCGGCTCAAAGGTGTGGCGCAGGTGCCCACCCCGTCGACCATGGTGGAAAAACACATAGGAGTCAAAAGCGTATGCGAAGCCGCAGCCCTGCTGGCGACACACCGGGGGCGACTGATCGTTCCCAAACAGAAGACGGCCAACGTCACCGTGGCAGTGGCCGCCGACGGCTGTATATCGTCGGCATCGGACCCGGCGGCCCCCAGCACCTGAGCCGACGCGCCGCAGACGTGCTGGAAGCCGTAGACGCCGTTGCCGGGTACACCACTTACATCGATCTGGTCCGGCCGCTGATCGCCGGCAAGCAGATCGTCAGCACAGCCATGACAAAAGAGGTCGACCGGGTATCGGCGGCTCTCGACCTGGCCCTGTCCGGCACCGCCTGTGCCGTGATCTCCAGCGGAGACCCGGGGGTCTATGCCATGGCCGGGCTGGTGCTGGAAATGTGTCGGCAGCGGGACATCGCCATCGGCAGTTCCCCAAGCACGGAAGACCCGGACCGGCTGCTTGTCGAAGTGGTTCCCGGCATCCCCGCGCTTTGCTCCGGCGCGTCGCTTTTAGGGGCACCCTTGACCCATGATTTTGCCGCCATATCCCTGAGCGATCTGCTCACGCCCTGGAAAACCATCGAAGCCCGGCTGGACGCGGCAGCCCGGGCCGATTTCGTGATCGTGATCTACAACCCGAAGAGCCGGCGCCGGGCCGGGCACCTGGCCCGGGCCCAGCAGATCATCCTCGGGCACCGTGAGCCGGCCACCCCCGTGGGTATCGTCACCGGTGCCATGCGCGATAACCAGCGGGTCACGCTGACCACGCTGGAACAACTTCACCAGGCCGATGTGGATATGCAGACTACCGTGTTTGTGGGCAATTCGAGCACCTTTGCCTATGACGGATTTATGGTTACGCCGCGGGGTTATGCAGGCAAGTATGATATGGGTGGGAAGCAGTGTTAAGATGATGTATTCTATCGTTTTTATCCTTTACTTAACACCTTGAAACATCAAAACTTACAATAATTGCAAGTAAAACACCTTTAATGACCATGGCATTTAAAAAAGGTTATACGCAAATCTATACGGGGGACGGCAAAGGCAAGACCACGGCCGCCCTGGGATTGGCCCTGCGGGCCGCCGGTGCAGGACTGACCGTCTACATCGCCCAGTTCATCAAGTCCGGCGACTACAGTGAAATCAAGGCCCTCTCGCGCCTGGCGGACCGGATCACCGTGGAGCAGTTCGGGCTGGGCCGGTTCGTCAAGGGAAAACCGTCGCCGGAAGACCGGGCCGCCGCCCGGAAGGGGCTGGAGGCCATCCGCAGCGCCATGACCTCCGGCCGTTACCAGGTGGTGATCATGGAAGAAGGCAACGTGGCGGCCACGTGCGGGCTGTTCCCGATCGACGAGATTCTGGCGATCATGTCGCAAAAGCCCACCGATGTCGAACTGGTGGTCACCGGTCGAGGGGCGGATGCCCGCGTCATCGACAAGGCCGATCTGGTGACGGAAATGAAAGCCGTCAAGCACTACTACCAGGCCGGCGTGGCGGCCCGGACCGGGATTGAAAAATAATCGTGTTTTCCGTGTTAAGTTAATTTTTTCTGTTGGTTATCATACGTTTAAATCGACCTGATACTTGACTTAAGCGTTTAATACGTAAAACTATTTTCACACGACACCATTTGAAAGTGCAGAGTCGTTGGTAATTCCCGATCAATCAAGAAATCGACGTAACCCCTCCCCGGCCCCCTGTCTCGCCGTGCTGGGCACCGGCTCCGACGTCGGCAAGAGCGTCATCGCCGCCGCCCTGTGCCGCATTTTTGCCGACCGGGGGTTGCGGGTGGCGCCTTACAAAGCCCAGAACATGTCCAACAATTCCGGGGTTACCCCGGAGGGGTTGGAGATGGGCCGCGCCCAGATCGTCCAGGCCGAAGCCGCCGGGATCGCCCCCCACGTGGACATGAACCCCATTTTACTCAAACCCACCAGCGACGTGGGGTCACAAGTGGTGCTCCTGGGTGAGTCCATCGGCAACCAGACGGCCATGGATTACCATCAGAAGAAGGCACGCCTGGTTCAGACCGCCAACGACGCCCTGGACCGCCTGCGATCGGACTACGACCTGGTGGTGATGGAAGGCGCCGGCTCCTGCGCCGAAGTGAACCTCTTGGCCCACGATATCGTCAACCTTCCCATGGCCGAATATGCCGATGCCCCGGTAATCCTGGTGGGAGACATCCATCGCGGCGGCATCTTCGCCCAGTTGGTGGGCACCCTGGACTGCCTTCCCCGCCACTTCCGCAACCGGGTGGCCGGATTCATCATCAACCGGTTCCGGGGGGATCTGCGGCTTTTCGCCGACGGCGTGCGCTGGATCGAAGAAAAGACCGGGCTGCCCGTGTTCGGCGTGGTGCCCTGGTATGAGCACATCCGCATCGACCCCGAAGATTCGGTGGTCATTGAACGCCCCAAAACGGTTGCGGCGAACGCGGATGGAAAACCGGCGGTGGCCGTGATCCGCATCCCCCACATTTCCAACTTCAGCGATTTCGATCCGCTGCGGGGAGTGACGGGCCTGGCCGTTCACTTTGTGGAAACGCCCCAGGATCTAACCGCCTTTTCCGCCGTGATCCTGCCGGGATCCAAAAACACCCGCTTCGACCTGGAGTGGTTGAAAACCAGCGGGTGGGAACCCCGGATCGCCGACTTCGACGCCGGCGGCGGCCACATCACCGGCATCTGCGGCGGCTACCAGATGATGGGCAGCCGCGTCTGCGACCCCGACGGCCTGGAAGGCGAACCGGGAGCGACCACCGGCCTGGGCCTGCTGCCGGTTGAAACCGTGCTCCAGGCACCCAAGACCACGACCCTCAGCCGGTTTTCCTGGGACGGCATCGATGGGACCGGCTATGAGATCCATATGGGACAGACCCGTTCACACGGAGGGAAGCCGCTGCTGGCGGTCCATGAGAGAAACGGCAAGGCGGTAAATGACACCGACGGGTGTGCGGTTGACCATGGGCGCGCGATCGGCACCTACATGCACGGCCTGTTCGACACCCCCGCGTTGATCGCCCGCTGGCTGGATGCGATGGGGATCGCCGGCATCGACGTGCCGGCCGCCGGCGGCCTGGAGGCCAAAATGCAGCAGTACACCCTGTTGGCCGATCATGTCCGCAGCCATGTGGACATGCAGCGGATCAGTGCCCTGGTGAAGATCCAAGGTAAATCAAGCGAGATCGCCAAAAATCAAATGGCAAATCATTCAGTAAAGAAACCATCGTGACCGACACCGACAAGATTTTGGTTCTGGGCGGCTGCCGCAGCGGAAAGAGCAGCCATGCCCTTCAGTTGGCCGAAGGCATGGGCAACCACCGGGTGTTCGTGGCCACCTGCGTGCCCCGCGACGACGAGATGCAGGCCCGCGTAGACCGGCACCGGCGTGAACGCAGCGACACCTGGACCACCCTGGAGGTTTCCGTCAACCTGGCCGAGACCATCGGTGCCCGCAGCCCGGCAGCCGACGTGATCCTGGTGGACTGCCTGACCTTGTGGCTGAGTAACCTGCTCATGCAGACCCAGGACACCCGGCAGATCCGGCAGCATATCAACGATCTGGCCCAGGCCGTGAAAACGGCCCCCCACGCGGTGATCCTCGTCTCCAACGAGGTGGGTGCCGGCATCGTTCCGGAAAACCGTCTGGCCCGGCTGTATCGGGATTTGGCCGGCTGGACCAACCAGGCGGTCGCGGCCGCCTGTGGCCGAGTGGTCTGGACGGTGGCCGGCATCCCCGTGACCATCAAACCCCCTTTTCAGAATACGGCCCCATGAACGCTTTCATCGCCTCGCTGCAGTTTATCAGCGCCATACCGTTGGGACGGCCGCGTCCTTTCGATCCCAAAGGGATCATCGTCCATTTCCCCTTGGCCGGACTGGCCATCGGACTGGTTCTGGCCCTGTTCGACGGATTCGCTTCGGCAGCCTGGCCGCCGGTTGTGGCCGGGGCGCTGGATGTGGCGCTGCTGGCGGCCGTCACCGGTGCCTTCCATCTGGACGGCCTGGCGGACACCGCGGATGGCCTTTACGGCCAGCGTGAACCGGAAAAAGCCCTGGCCATCATGAAGGACAGCCGGGTAGGCGCCATGGGATTGGTTGCCGTGGCATGCGTGCTGCTCGTCAAGGCCGCAGCCGTGGGAAGTATCTCCCACGGACGGTTTCTGGCGCTGTTGATCGTTCCGGCCTATGCCCGCTCGGCCATGATGGCCGGGATACGCTTTCTTCCTTATGCCCGGGGAAAGGCGGGCACCGGCAGCGCCTTCTTCGAAACGCCCCTGTCCACGGTAGATTTTAAATTCGTTGCCGCACCGGTCATCCTCTCCTTGTTTCTGGGATGGCGGGGACTCCTGCTGAACCTGGTTTTCGCTGCCACTACCGCTGCCCTGATCTTTATCTACCGCAAAAAACTGGGCGGCGTCACCGGTGACCTGCTCGGCGCCATGACCGAAATTCTGGAAGCGGTTCTGTTTGCGGCGGTGTGCGTAGGAGGCGGTCCATGATCGGCGGACATGGGGGCAACATCTACCGGCTGGCCCAGCGGCTGAATTGCCGGCCATCGGAGATCAGCGACATGAGCGCCAACGTCAACCCCCTGGGCCCCATGCCGGCGCTGATCGACCACCTTAAAGCCAGTATATCGGCCATCGCCGCCCTTCCCGAAGTGGACGCCGGCGGCATCGTGGGCGCCTTTTCCCGGTTTTACGGCATCGATCCCCGGCAGGTGATGGCGGGCAACGGCACGACCGAGCTGATTTACCGGATCCCCCGGGCACTGGGTGCAAAAATGGCCCTGGTGGTGGGTCCGACCTACGCCGATTATCAAGATGCCTGCACCATGAACCAGGTGATCTGCGACCATCTGATCTGCCGGGAGGAAGACGATTTCGCACCGGACATGCGGGCGATCCGCAGGGTGGCCGCGGCGGCTGATCTGGTCTTTTTATGCAACCCGAACAATCCCACCGGTGCCTTGGCGGCCAGACCGGATATCGAGACCCTGTGCCGGTCCCTGCCCGGCACGGTCTTCGTGATCGACGAATCCTATCTGCCCTTCGCCCCGAAACCGGCAGATGACACCATGATCGGCTCGGACCTGCCCAATGTCATGGTGCTCAACTCCATGTCCAAAGCCTTTCGAATCCCGGGACTGCGCATCGGCTTCGTCAAGGCACCGGAACCGCTGATGCAGGCCCTCGTCCCCCTGGCCCTGCCGTGGTCGGTCAACAGCCTGGCTCAAACGGCCGTGCAATGGCTCATGGAACATCCCGAGCAGGTCGAACCCTTTCTCTCATCGACCAGAAATTCGATAGAAAAGGAGAAGGGGCGAATAGAAGAATGTATTCATCAGAAGACAGACGCCCGGTGTTTCCCCTCGGCCACCACTTTTGTCCTCATCCGGCTGCCCGATGGACTGAACGCGGAGACCGTGTGGCGGCACATGGCCGACAATCGCATCCTGATCCGCGACTGCACCAACTTTACCGGCCTGTCCGATAGGTTTATCCGCATCTCCTTGAAAAGTGAAGCCGAAAACCGTCGGGCGGCCGACCTGCTGGTCCAGCTGTGCCGCGACCACGCCGATCCGGGAAACCGCCATGCCCGCTGAAGGAACGGCCCTGGCCCTTGTCCTGGGAGTGACGCTGGACATGCTGCTTGGCGATCCGCGGTGGCTGCCCCATCCCGTCCGCTGGATGGGCACGGCCATCGAGCGTCTGGAACCCCGTTTTCGTGCACTGCCGATCAAACCGATAATTTCCGGTGCGCTCATGGCCTCGCTGCTGGTGGCATCCGTCTGGATCACCTGCCTGCTGCTGGTCAGGCTCGCCGCAGCCGCTCATCCCGTCCTCGGGATCGTGGTCCAGGCCGTGATGATATTCGTCTGCATCTCCGCCCGCAGTCTGGCCGACGCCGCCCTGGCCGTGGGTCAAGCGCTCGGCCAATCGGGCCTCGGCGCTGCAAGGCGTGCGGTTTCCATGATCGTGGGCCGCGAGGTGGACCGGCTGGATGAACGGGGGGTGACCCGCGCCGCCGTGGAGACCGTGGCCGAGAACCTGGTTGACGGGGTCGTCTCCCCGCTGTTCTTCGCCGTGCTGGGGGGCGCCCCCCTGGCCATGGCCTACAAGATGGTCAATACCCTGGACTCCATGGTCGGCTACAAGAACGACCGGTACCTGCTGTTCGGCCGATTCGCCGCCCGCATGGACGACGCGGCCAATTTCATCCCCGCCCGCCTGGCCGTACCGATCATCGCCCTGGCCGCGCAACTGCTGAACGGGCGAGGGCAAACAGCGATTGACACCGCCTGGAGAGACGGTCGTGCCCATGCCAGCCCCAATGCCGGATACCCCGAAGCCGCCTTCGCCGGCGCACTGGGATTGTGGATGGGAGGGCCCAACCACTACCACGGGCGGCTGGTAGAAAAGCCCGTTATCGGCATCGGATTCGCCGATGCCCGACCGATCCATATCCGGCAGGCCTGCCGGCTGATGATGACCACCGCACTGATGGCCTTCATGGCTGCGGCGGCAGCGATCCTGCTCCTGCAATAGAGCATAGAGAATGGCGATGACAGGCGAACCAGAACGCACAGCAACCTTTCCGCTGCCGGACAAAACAGGAAAAAAAGCCTTCCCCTTTGCGCTGGCCTGCCCCTCCTTCGTCTACCCGGCAGACTACGTGGACAACGTCCGATACCTGGCGCCGTTCGTGGATGAAATCGAACTGCTGTTTTTCGAAAGCCGCTTTGCCGACAGCCCGCCGTCCCCTGCCCTGGTCAACGAACTGGCGCAGCTGGCCCGGGCCGGCGGCATCACCTACAACGTCCATCTGCCTACGGACATTTTTCCGGGGCACCGGGACAGCGCCGTTCGCCGCAGGGCGGTGGACGTACTGGCGAATGTCATCGATCGATGCGCCTTGCTGGCCCCCACCACTTTTACCCTGCATCTGATGCGCGACCCGTCCGAACCGGACTTTCGTCGCTGGCAGGACAGGGCTGCCGAATCCCTCCATGCGGGTCTGGCAAACCGGGTTTCCAGCCGACGCATCTCCGTCGAAAACCTGGACGACGGCTTTGAGACAACCGCGCCGATCATCGAAAGCCTGGACCTGTCGGTATGCCTGGACATGGGTCATCTCATGGCCCGCGGGGCTGACGTAGCGGCATGTTACGACCGCTGGGAAAAACGCATCACCGCCGTACACCTGCATGGGGTGGATGGCGCGCAGGACCATTTGCCGCTGAACCGGCTCTCGCCAGCCCAGATGCAAACGGTGCTGGGTGTCTTGGATCGGTTCAGCGGCGTGGTTTCCCTGGAACTCTTTTCGTTCGAGGCCCTGAATGCCTCCCTGAAACACCTGCTGGATCAGTGGTCGATCATGAAACAGGATGCCGGGCCCCGGTTCCCTGCTTCTCTTAAAAGAAAATTGGTCTGATAACGATGAAGGTAAATCCCACCCGGATTGAGCTGCTGGCGCCGGCCGGCACTCCGGAAAAGCTGGAAATAGCCATTCACTACGGTGCCGACGCCGTCTATCTGGCCGGCAGGGCGTTCAGTCTGAGAAGCTTTTCCGCCAATTTCTCCCTGGCGGAGATGCAGGCCGCCCGCCGACTGACCCGTGAACATGGCGTGCGCATGTACGTGGCCGTGAACATCTACTCCAGGGACAGCGAAGCCAAGGCCGTTGCCGATTACCTGGCATCCCTGGAAGCCGCCGAACCCGACGCCCTGATCGTCGCCGATCCGGCCATTTTCGTGCAGGCCCGGCACCTGCTGCCCCACGTGCCCATCCACGTAAGTACCCAGGCCAACACCACCAACACCGGCACCGCCCGCTTCTGGCGGGATCTGGGTGCCGCCCGCGTCAATGCGGCCCGCGAACTGACTCTGGATGAAATCCGCGAGATGAGTGCAAAAAGCGGCCTCGAGGTGGAGGCCTTTGTCCACGGCGCCATGTGCATCGCCTACTCGGGACGCTGCCTGCTGTCCAGTTACATGAAAAAACGCGAGAGCAACCGCGGCATGTGCTGCCAGCCCTGCCGGTTCCACTACACGCTGATGGAACAGACCCGCCCCGGCCAGCACTTCCCCATCGCCGAAGACCCCCGCGGGGCCTACGTTTTCAATTCCCGGGACCTGTGCATGATCGAACATCTGCCAGCCCTGATCGACGCCGGCATCTGCTCGCTCAAAATCGAAGGCCGCATGAAAAGCATCCACTACCTGGCCGGCGTGGTTAAGGTATACCGGGAAGCCATCGATGCCTGGTATCGGGACCCTTTTGCCTACCGGGTCTGTCAACGTTGGCTGGCCGAACTGTCCGCCATCAGCCACCGGGGATACTGCACCGGGTTTTACTTCGGAGACCCGGACCAGACAGCGGCCAACCTGGATGACATCATTCATCCCGGCTATCGATTCGTGGCCAAGGTGCTCGACAGAACCCCTGACGGAGGGGCCCGGGTTCTGGTGAAAAACAAAATCGTTTCCGGCGATGCGGTGAACATTCTTGGCCCCGGCGGCCCCACCCGGGAAGATACGATTCTGCGCATCGCCGATGACCACGGAATCACCCAATCGCTGGCCCAGCCCGGTTCCACAGTGAGCCTTTACCTGAACCGTCCGCCCGAGCCGTTGGATCTGATCCGCCGATGCGAGGATCACCCCCATGCGGAGGAGCCGTGATCATCGTTGCCGACAACCTTCGCGTCACCTTGCCGGCCCTCGGCCGTGCCGTGGAGCGGCTGGACCCCGGCCCCATCCGGGAGATAGCCAGCGCCTGCATGGACGCCGGTGCCCAGGCGATCGACATCAACAGCGGCCCGCTGTCCCGCTGTCCCGAGGAGAAGATGTCTTTCCTGGTCCGCACTGTGCGGGAAACCGTCGACCTGCCCATCGTTCTGGACACCGCCAATCCGCGGGCTATGGCGGCCGGGCTGGCGGCAGGCGGCCCGAAGGCGACAATCAACGGTGTTTCCCTGGAACCCGAACGGCTGAAGCGTATCCTGCCCCTGGCCCGACAGTATGACTGCGACATCATCGGCTACCTGCTCGGCCCCGACGGCCACGTCCCCGCCCATGCCGTGGGTCGCATGGAAGCTGCCGTGGCCCTCTTCAAGGAAATACAAGCCGCGGGAATCCCGCCCGAACGACTCATCGTCGATCCCATCGTGGCTCCCCTGGCCTGGCAGGACGGCAACCGCCAGAACATGGCCGTGCTGGAAGTGATCCGGACCCTGCCCGACCTGCTCGGTTTTCCCGTGCGGACCATCGCCGGCCTGTCGAACCTCACCACCGGGGCACCAGGTCCCGACACACGGCGTCGCTACCAGTGCGCCTTCCTGCCGATGCTCGTCTCCGCCGGCATCAGCATGATCCTTTTAAATGTCCTGGACCCTGACATTATGCGGGTGGCAGGCTCGTCTCAACGCATCACCGACACGATGGTCTTCAGCTGGCAATAATTTGAAGACCACGATCGGCCAACCGACGCCGTCAGGATGTCAGGGCGCGATGATTGCGATGCCAGGCTCCGGTTTTGACAGAAACTGATATCTTGAGGTATTTTCAATAAAAGCAGCAGTCGATAGGATTCCTGCTGACGATATGGGCTGGCGCCATTTAATCATCGACAGGGGTAAACAATCATGAAACAGATCGTGATTACCAAACACGGCGATCCGGATGTATTGGAAATAAAAGAAAGAAAGGATCCACAGCCGTCTGCCGGAGAAGTTCTCATCAAGGTCAAAGCGATTGGCGTCAACTTCGCCGACATTCTGGCAAGAAAGGGCCTGTACCCGGATGCGCCAAAGCCTCCTTGTGTCGTTGGGTACGAAGTCTCCGGGACTGTGGAAACCGCCGGTCCGGGCGTCGATTCGTCCATCCTTGGCAGCGCCGTCATCGCCCTGACCCGATTCAATGGATACGCAGACCGGGTTTGCGTTTCGGAAAAGGCCGTTTTTCGCATTCCCGACCCTCTCGATTTTGAACGGGCCGCCGCCATTCCGGTCAATTATCTGACGGCCTATCAGCTGTTACATGTCATGGGAGGTCTGAAAAAGGGAGAATCGGTACTGATTCACAATGCAGGTGGTGGCGTGGGGTTGGCCGCATTGGATATTTCATTGCACCTTGAAGCCACGACATATGGGACGTCCAGTGTCGGCAAGCATCGCTTTTTAATGCAAAGGGGATTGAACTATCCCATCGATTATCGCAACCAGGATTTTCTTTCCAGCATCATGAGCCTAACCGGTGGAAAAGGTGTGGAGGTGGTGCTCGATCCGATCGGCGGGAGGCATTGGAAAAAGAGTTACCGCGCACTTCGATCGACTGGACGGCTGGGTATGTTTGGTGTGTCGACGGTTACCGATTCGACAATGGGACGCTTATTCCAGTTTATCAAGCTGATCGCACAAACGCCGCGGTACAGCCCGTTGGAATTGATGAATGCTAACAAAAGCGTATTTGGAGTCAATCTTGGCCACATGTGGAACGAAAGGGACAAGATAGGCGGATGGATGCAGGAAATTCTGAAAGGGGTGGAGGAAGGATGGGTCCGGCCGCATGTCGATCGGGCCTTCCCGTTGGAGCGCGCAGGCGAGGCACATGCATATATCGAAGCACGCAAAAACATCGGCAAGGTGGTTTTGGTTACCGGGGGTTGATGCGCTATCGCCATGGCCGGAATCGGCAAGGCGGCCCTCACCTGAACCGGTGTCTGCCAAGGTTCGGGTCTCGACAATTAATATGAAAATAGCGATTTTCGCTTCAGTTTTCCTGATTTTCTGCATAAGAGGGATAATTAACTTGCTTTTTTCCTTTTGCATGATATGAGATGCAAATTATAAAGGTCCGCTGGCGTTAGCGGCCCGGTTTCTTTCTAAGGGATCGATCCATTTGTCAAAGTGGCCCCTGAAGTTTGAAGCAATCATAAAATTTTTTACTCGCAGGAGGAAGTCAGCATGGCAAATGGCATCGTAAAGTGGTTCAATGACAGCAAAGGGTTTGGTTTTATCGAGCAAGAAGACGGTCCGGATGTTTTCGTTCATCATTCGGCAATCAATGCCACTGGATTTAAATCTCTCAACGAAGGCGACCGGGTTACCTTTGACATCGAACAGGGCCCCAAGGGTCCTGCCGCAGCCAATGTGACCGTGGTCTAACGCCTCGTTTTACAATTTTAAAGGGGACTCCTTCAGACGGTTGAAGGGGTCCCCTTTTTTGTTTGTCTCGATGGGTATCCGTGGCCAGGCCCCCCTTGTATCCGTGACATGGAGAATTAGCTTTACAACTGATAGAACCAGGCGACCCGCCCTCAACAGAAAATCGGAGGTGTTGAATGGAGCAGCGATGGTCCGATTGAACTGGCGGCTGTCGCCGGTATGTTGATGGCCGGGGGGTTCCTGTTCGCGCGGATGACCGTATCGTCGGATGCGGTCCCTTCGGAATATCGAAGCGCCTCGCCCGGCTTCGGCTGGAGTTGGGATGTCGACTACGAGAATGCCATGCGCGCAGCCGGCCGGCTGCGGGCGGTTCCACGGCCGTGGCCGGCAACGGAGACCGGCAACCGCCTCGTGCTTCCACTCGGCCAATCGCTGCTTTCCAGGGGCCTGGCGATCACCTGTCGGGGAATGGTGGATTCCGTTCGCTTCCCCGAGGGTATGGTCATCCAACGCCTGGATTGAACCCTCCCCGCAGCAAGCCGCGCGGAATGTTCCGCCTGTAAAGCCGGTGCCGCGCAGCACCGTAAAGATAAAACGGCGATTTTCAGTTCACTCGCCATTGTGGCCATGATGATCACAAATGTTAATTATTCAAATAAAAACTATGCTTTGGACAAATGCGCACAGCAGGATTAAGTTGCCCGTCAAGAGCGACTCACTGTTTACGGAAACGAAAATAAAGAACGCATGAACGCGGAGGAACCATGAAGATTCTGATCATCGGTGGAGCGGGTACGATTGGCAAAAAGGTCAGCGGTCATTTCGCCAAGAAGCATGAGGTCCTGACTGCCGGAAGACATTCCGGCGATGTAACGGTCGACATTACCGACAGCCGATCGATTAAAGCCATGTTTGAATCCGTCGGCCCTGTCGACGCCGCTGTCTGCATCGCCGGAGAAGCAAAATGGGCCGCCTTTGATGCGATGACCGAAGAAGACTACCATATCGGATTGAATAGCAAGCTGATGGGCCAGGTGAATCTGGTGAGGATTGGACAGAAGTATTTGAATGCCGGCGGCTCTTTTACGCTGACCACGGGAATATTGGCCGACCATCCGGTGCTCTTGACCACGAGTGCGGCGATGGTCAATGGTGGCATTCACAGTTTTGTCAAAGCGGTATCCCTGGAATTGAAAAATGAAATCCGGATTAACGTGGTGTCATCGGGTTTGGTTGAAGATGCGGTAGACAAATATGAAGCCTATTTTCCCGGCCACAACCCCATCCCCATGCGTAAAGTGGTCAACGGCTACGTAAAAAGCGTTGAGGGAAAATCAACCGGCGAGATTATACGCATGTATGACAATTGCTGATCCGCCAGGGGGCCTGAATCACGCCGGCACGCCACCAACCGGATCAGCAGCCGCTCACCCCGCGGATGCCCTTTCATCCGCATTGTCTGACGGTATAGCGGACCGCTCCGCAATCAAGCCGCCGCTGATTGCTGCCAGCCGGTCTTCAGACGAACTAGTCCGAATGCACCTTACCACCGGCCTCACGCAGCCGGTCGCTGATGGAGCCGGTCAGTTCGGCCGCTGAAACCAGCAGGTCAGCCACCTCGACCTGTCCGTTCTGCCTTGCATCCCGGGCCCATTTCCGGTAGTCCTCGGCGTGTTGGTCATTGTGCTGGACCCAGTGGTCCAGTAACTTGGCAAGTTTTTCTGAGAAGGTCATCTGCGTGTGCGGATGGGCATGGCCGTGGTGATGACCGTGCCCGTGCGGGTGGTCGTGGTCATGATCATGGTCGTGGTCATGGTGATGAGACATATGCGTTCTCCTGCAGGTGAGTGAGTGGCGGATCCTTGTCAACCGTTCGCGCCTGAACAATCTACGCCCCCTCCGGAATGAAGTCAACCACCTGAAACCGGACCTTTTTCCAATCAGCACTTGCCTATACCGTTAAGGGTCGTTAAAACCATCCAGGCAAACGACGCTCCGATTGAGACCCACGGATGAATGGAACAATGGGCAAGCACCGTTTTTGGGGAATCCGCTCCGTCATTTTGATTACCGGTTTAATCGGGCTGCTTTCGGGCGCCACGGCAGGTTTTTTTTTCGCTTTTACCCGGGACCTGCCCCAGATCCGGGAACTGGAGAATTTCGAACCGTCTGCCGCCACCCGCATCTACTCGGCAGACCAGGCGCTCTTGGCCGAGCTGTTCCTCGAAAAACGGACGCCGGTCGGCATCGACCAGATTCCCCCAGACCTGATATCGGCCCTGATCGTCACGGAAGACCGACAATTCTATACCCACAGCGGCATCGATCTGAAAGGTATCCTCAGGGCCGTGATCAAGGATATCATGGCCGGCCAATTCGTGGAGGGCGCCAGTACCATCACCCAGCAGCTGGCGAAAACGCTGTTCCTGTCCCAGGAGAAAACGATCATTCGCAAAATCAAAGAGGCCATCCTGGCCGTTCAGCTGGAACGGCGCTACACCAAGGATGAATTGCTGGCCCTTTATCTGAACCAGATCTATTTCGGCAGCGGGGCTTACGGCGTGGAATCGGCGGCCCAGCTGTTTTTCGGCAAACCCGCATCACAGATGGACCTTGCCCAGTGTGCCCTGATCGCCGGCCTGCCCAAGGCGCCGTCCAGATACTCGCCCCTGGTCAATCCGGATCTGGCGGAAAAGCGGCGGAACCTGATTTTGCGCCTCATGCTGAACCAGGGCCTCATTACCGATCGTCAGCACCAGCTGGCAGCCCGTCAACCGGTGTTGAACGCCTCACGCGCAACGCCCCCCGGATCCGCCCCCTATTTTGTTCAGTTTATCAAGCCGGCACTGGAGGCGGCCGTCGGCCCCAGCCTGCTATACAAAGGCGGCCTGACGGTGCACACCACATTGTCCCTCCGCCTTCAGCAGACTGCCGAAGCGGCGGTGGAAAGCGGGCTGACCCGCCTGCAGCAAAGAATGCATTCGAAAATGAAAGCAGAAGCCAGCCCCCAGGGAGCGCTGGTGGCCATCGACATCAGGACCGGCGGCATTCTGGCCATGGTTGGCGGCAGGCATTTTTCCGAAAGTGCCTTCAACCGGGCCGCCGATGCCCGGCGCCAACCGGGGTCGGCATTCAAGCCCATCGTTTACGCATTGGCTATCTCCCGCGGATTCACCCAGGCCAGCCTGGTGCTGGATGCACCGGTCGTCTTCAAGGGCGGGAAAAATGGCCAAGACTGGCAGCCGGAAAATTTCTCCAACCGCTACCGGGGAGAAATGACCCTGCGTCAAGCGCTGACCCACTCGAAAAACATACCGGCCGTCAGACTGGTGGAAAGCCTGGGACCATCGGCGGTGGTGCAGTTCGCCCACAAGCTGGGCATCGACTCGCCGCTATCACCCAACCTGTCCATCGCCCTGGGGGCCACCAATAGCACCCTGCTCGAAATCACCGCCGCCTATGCCGTCTTTCCCAACGGCGGCAACCACATCTCACCCCACGGAATCATCGAGATCCTCGACAGGGACCATGAGACACTATGGCGCGCCAGACCGGCCATTCGGCCCGTGATGACTGAAACCGAGGCCGCCGTCATGGTGGACATGCTCCGGGGCGTGGTCGAAGAGGGAACGGCAAAGCAGGCCCAGCGACTCAGCCTGCCCGTCGCCGGCAAAACCGGCACGACCAATGACTTCAAAGATGCCCTTTTCGTGGGATTCTCACCAGCGGTGGCCGCCGGGGTGTGGGTGGGTATGGATGATTCGTCACCGTTGGGCGACAAGGAAACCGGCGCACGGGCGGCCCTTCCCGTCTGGATCGATTTCATGGAGGCCACCCGCCCCGAGTCGACGGCGCTCTATTTCGACATCCCGGACAACATGAAAAAGGTGTGGATGGACCCGGTGACCGGCCGAGCGGCCGTGGAGGGTGGCGATGGTGCGGTGAACGCGCTGTTTGTCAGCGGGACGGAACCCAAACGAAGGTAGTACCCCGACAGCCGGCAATCAGCCGTCAGCTTGTTTGGGGAGGTTGATCCTTCTTTTTTCCGGATCGGCCTGCTGGCGGAAAAAGGTGGCGATATGGCCCACCAATCCCACCATCTCGCAGGGAACCGTTTTCTCTATCTGCTCGACCAGGACCAGCTTCTTCTCCTTCTCCTTGAAATCGACGAATTTGACCTTCACCAGTTCATGGTGATCCAAGGCGTCGTCCATGGCATCGACCAGCGACTGGGTAAACCCTTTCTGCCCAACGAACACCACCGGTTTGAGAGCGTGGGCCACCCCCCGGAGAAATCGCTTCTGGAATCCTTTCAACCTGTCCATAGGGCGCCTTCCTTATCGTCGCATGACGCGTTTATGAATAATGGCCACTTTGGCGGACATTCCTTCGACCTGCTTTTTTACCTCGGCCACATTGTTGTCCGTGCTGATGAAAATGCTCTCGATGGAATCCACGTCGGAACTCAGTTTGATGCTCGTCTGCTTGATCTCCCGAACCTCTCCGTTCAGATGATACAGGAAACCCGTCACCCCGATCATCCAGATGGCCATGACGTATACCTTCCACTCTGTTTTAATGTGGGCGACAAATTTCTGCATCGTTTTTCCTTTTCCATAAGCGGTTGAGTAGCCACCTGAAGCGCTTTTCCAAAACACGGCGACGGTATCCACGGTATCGGTTATGTCGCGCGATTTCAAGCGATTTGTAAGCAAATTGTTTTTAGCCGGTGTCTGTGCTAAAAGCGATGTCGACCGACAATGAGCAGGCATCGGTCCGATCGGCCAGTTTGCCGATGCCATGATATATTCACCTGAAAATAGAGGCCGCCGATGGCAGACATCCGGGAAGAAACCGACCAGTTCGAAGGCAGCGACGGGACCCCCCTTTTCTACCGTAAATATGTGCCGGGAACCGAGCGGTTCCGGGTCGTCGTATCCCATGGCCTGGGTGAGCATTCAGGTCGGTACGGGCATGTCGTCGAGACCCTTTGTCCGATGGGTGCATCGTTGTGGATTCATGATCATCGGGGCCACGGTCGCAGCCAGGGTAAGCGCGGGCATATCGACGACTTCGACGTCTACATCCAGGATCTCAAAATACTGGTCGACATGGCGGGAACGGATCGAACCGAAGGGTTGCCGCTCCTTTTACTGGGACACAGCATGGGCGGCCTGATCGCGTTGTCCTTTGTCAGAAAGCATCCCGGATGTATCGATGGCCTGATCGTCTCTTCTCCCCTGCTTGGCGTCCCCAAACCGGCGCCCCCGGTGTTGAAGGTCCTCACCCGCATCCTGTCCATGGTCTGGCCGACCTTGTCTTTTGACAACCGGCTGGATCCGACCTTCATCAGCCACGACAGTGCCGAAGTCGGGGCATATATGCAAAGCAAATGGGTTCACGGAAAAATCAGTGCGCGGTGGTTTGTCCGGTGCATGGCTGAAATAAAGGCCACATGCAACTCACCGGAGGCGATCGACACCCCCATCCTCATGCAGGTCGCCGGAGACGACCGACTGGTCAGCGCTCCCGCTGCCCTGGCTTACTTCGACACATTGGCCGTGGCCGACAAAACCCTCTTCCTCTATGAAAAACTGTATCACGAGATCTATAACGAAGTCCCGCCCGAACGGGATAAGGTGCTGACGGATCTGAAGCGGTGGGTGGCGGCCCACTACCTGCAAACCTGATGGTGGGATCAGACGGTTGACCACCTTCAGACGACCCACCGCTTTTATAGCCCGGACTGCGATTGCGCTTTACCGCGATCCCCTGGCAACGAAGCAGATGGAAGCCATAGGCGTAAGCACCATTCAGGTATAGATCAGAGTGAGGTTTATCGGCGGGTATTTGCTGACGCCGGGCTTGGGAATCACATGCTCAGCCCCTACGGTAAGCCAGTTCACGTCCGGGTTGATTTCCCGGAGCTTGCCGTCGTCCGGCGGGCGGGAGTGGTCGGTATAGGCATAAGTCGCCTGGAAAATGCATACATTGTACTTGCCCTTTTTCGCAATGACATAGTTCTTCTTGAAGGTGGAGGGAGGCATCTTCTGGGACTCGGCGATCTGCCGGACCTCGTCGTTGGAGAGACGGACCAACGCCGATTTGGAGACGCCGCGCTCGGAAATGCGGTACAAGGCCCGTGATTCGCTGCTGCCGGCGTAAACGGTGGAAATGCATGGTATCCGTTTAAGATACTGGGCCGCCACCAACGCCGCCGTTCGCCGGCCGCCCACCATGACCGGCATGCCATAATACTCGAAGAGTTTGCGCTGGGCCAGTTCGGCGTATTTATCGCCCTTCTCATAGAGGTCTTTGGAGATATATCGCAGGCTCTGGGCCAGATCTTCGGCCGCATCGGCAATCGGCCAGTCGATCCTCACATGGTAGTGGGTCAGGCCATAGCGATTGGCCGATCGGGTTGTGGGATCGCGCTGGATCAACAGCGCATAATCCACCGGCAACAGCAAGTTGATGAAATCATAGAACTGAACGGAGTCCAGGTATTTATGGGTCCGGTCGAACTTGTCGGGCAAAGGAAGCGCCTTGGATTCCAGCAGGTTGGTCTTGGTGGGTTTGTTCACATCGAAAAATCGAATGTACTTCTTGTGGACCGCCGGAATGACGTCTTCCACGAATAGTACAAGGAATGTCTTCTGGCTCTCGTACTCGATGCCGGGAATCCGCGCACGAGGCTTGAGCTCCCTTTTTTCGATGAACGGATAGGGCAGTTTTCGCTCTTCGAACTGTTGGTACGACTGGATCAGCGCATAGTCGACCATAAACTGATCCAGTTCGTCCCGGTACAGCTCGTAATAGGAACGGCGCAGGCGGTTGAACTGACTGAGTTCTTCTCGGACGCTCCAGAAAGCCACTGCGATTCCTCTCAGGCTCGGGCGGATGGTGGTTTGGGTGTCGCGGGCGATAATACCACGGATACTATTGATATTCTTAAATAACACGATTGTTTGCAGGGGTCAACGGCTACCAGGCGTTTTTCTATTCAGTTTTTCCATCCACCGATAGATCGTTTCCCGATACCTGATGCTAAGCGCAGCCGCCAGCAGTGTCACCCCAAAAACGACAGCAAAGACCGCGTAGTTTTTTTGGAAGAGGAATTCTCCCTGGAGGCTCAGCATCAAGGTGCCGGGCATTCTGCCAATCGAGGCGATCAGCAAGAACGCTTTGAGGGGAAGGGCGGTGATGCCCAGAAACAGGCACAGGTAATCTTTGGGGAAACCGGGGAAGATAAAAAGAATCAGCAAAACGATGATGCCCTGGCGCTTCAACAAACGATCGAAACGCGCCAGTTTGTCGGTTGGGATCCAGCGCCGGACATAGCGGCGGCCGAGGAATCGGCCAATGGCAAAGTTTATCCACGAGCCGGCAGCCAGCGCCAGGCTCGAGTACAGGAAGCCCCTGGCGGCGCCGAAGATATAACCGCCGATAAACCCGGTGGCTTCACCCGGGACCGGCGCCAGAACCACCTGAAGGACCTGAAGCGACATGAATGCCAGCGGTGCCCCGCGGCCAAAAGCGGCGACAAACTGCTCAACCTGGTCACGGTCCGAGACCCACCGGTAGGCAGTCATCAGGCCGGCGGCGATCTCATGGCGAAACACCAGCACCGGCAGCAGAAGACCCATCAGAAAACAGGCAACCCACAACCATCTTTTTGCTTTACCTGTTTTCAATGGCTCACCCGAAGAATCAATATGAACAGGAATACGGCGGGTGTCAGCGATCCGTCAATGCGGCCACGCCGGGAAGGATTTTGCCCTCCAGAAACTCTAATGACGCACCGCCGCCGGTTGAGATGTGGGTCATCCGGTCGGCCAGTCCCGCCTTTTCAACGGCCGCTGCCGAATCACCACCGCCGATCACGGTAATAGCGCCCTTGTCCGTAGCCGAGGCCATGGCCCGGGCCACGGCATAGGTGCCCACGGCGGTGGTATCGATTTCAAACACACCCATGGGTCCGTTCCACACGATGGTCCGGGCATTCTCCAGTATGCCGGTAAGCAGCGACACGGAAGCCGGGCCGATATCGAGGCCGAATCCGTCTGCGGGGATAGCGTCAACGGCTACGGGAGACAGTTCGCCGACGGTTCTGCTGTCGAAGTCGAAACGGTCGGCGCACATGCAGTCCACCGGCAGGACCAGTTTTTCCCCGCCTTTGTCCAGCAAGCGGCGGGCAAGATCGACGCTGTCCGGCTCCACCAGTGAGCGGCCGATCTCCAACCCGTTGGCTTTGAAAAAGGTATAGGCCATGCCGCCGCCGACGATTAGCCGGTCCACCTTGGGCAGCAGGCTGTCGATGACCTCGATCTTTCCCGAAATCTTCGCACCACCGAGAATGGCCACGAAGGGTCTCTTGGGCGTATTCAGGGCCTCACCCAGATAGGCGATCTCCTTTTCGATGAGAAAACCCATGGCGCAACGGTCTATAAAGCGGGTCACGCCTTCGGTCGAGGCGTGAGCCCGATGGGCTGTACCGAAGGCATCGTTGACATACACGTCTGCCAACTTGGCCAGGCTCCGGGCGAATGTCTCATCGTTGTCCGTCTCGGCCTTGTGAAAGCGCAAATTTTCGAGCAGCAGCACCTCACCATCCGAAAGCGCCTGAACGGCGGCCTCGGCAGAAGGGCCGATGCAGTCGTCGGCAAATGCCACCGGTTGCCCCAGCAGTTCTCCCAGTGAATCGGCGCAGGGTTTTAAGGAAAGCTCAGGCAGCCGCTTTCCCTTGGGTCGCCCCAGATGGGACATGAGAACCAGACGGCCGCCTCGCTGAAGAATATCCCGGATGGTGGGCAGGGCCGCCCGCAATCGCTTGTCGTTGGCAACCCGCCCCTTTTCCAGCGGAACGTTAAAATCCACCCGCATGAGCACGCGGCGACCGTCGACGTCAAGATCGGAAACGGTAAGCTTGGCCATGATTTTCTCCTTTTATGGCGATCCATGGATTCGGTTTTTGACTATAGTGATTTATCTTTCTTCTGTTTTTGCGCGCTCAAGGCTTTTTTGCGGGACCAGCGCTCGAAAAACCCCACCCTGCCGGATTCGTAAGCCCGGTCCACCATCTCCTGGCGGACGGCGATGCCGCCCCTGTCCGCCATGGCCTTTCTCAGGCAATCGGTTTTGTAGCAACAAGGCATGCAGGATTCCGGCGTCTGCCTCAAGCCTTCGTCACCCATGGGGAAAACGCTTTCGAGGTCTGCGAAACAAGGGGGAAATTTTTTCTGATTCACGGTCATCGTCTGCTTCTCACTTGATTGTCTCATCACTCCGATGCACGACTCGACACATGCGCTAGCGGGAATCGACGGCAGCGTTGATTCTGGCCATGTGGCCATGATCGGCAAAGCTGAAGTAACCTTCCGTGCCGATGATCAGGTGTTCATGAACGGTGATGCCCATGACGCCGCAGGCTTGGGCCAGCCGCCGGGTGATGGCCATATCATCGGGCGACGGTGTCGGGTCACCGGATGGATGGTTGTGGGCAAAAATCACGGCGGCTGCCGTGTGGGCCAGCGCGGAAGCCACCACCTCACGGGGGTAAACGGCGCTGGCGGTAATTGTCCCGGTGAAAAGGGTTTCGGAGGCGATCACCCGGTTTTTTGCATCCAGGTAGATGGCCATGAAACACTCTCTTTTTTTATCACGGATGGTGTGATTGAGATAGTCGAAAAGTTGCCGCGAGTGGGTCAGGACTTCTTTTCCATCGATCCGCTGCCGGAGGTATCGTCTGCAAACAGCCGGAATCAGCGTCAGCCCCAGCAGGTTGTTCGGTCCGATGCCGGGGACCTGGCAGAGGTCCGCCGGTGCCGCACCGAGCACCCCCTGAAGGGATTTGAATCGCCTTAAGGCCGCTTTGGCTGCATCCTTGCAGTCCTTTCGGGGCATGCCCAGTGTGAGCAGCAGTTCGATAACCTCGTAGTCGGCAAAGCCGTCGAGCCCGGATTTGAGAAACCGGTCACGCAGCCGCTTCCGGTGTCCCTCTCCCTTGTGCGGCGTCTTTTTGCGGTCTTCCGTCACCGGATTGCTCCCTTTGGCGCTAAATTCGACGGTTTCGTAAAAAGTTCGGGATCAAGGCCTGCGGGCCGCGAAAGCGATCTTTTGCAAGCGAATGGCAAATCGATCAAGGTCCTTTCGGCGACCATTCATGTTTCATCCCTGGTCACTGCGGCCTACTTTAAGTACGCCGCAGTGACCAGGGATGAAGCGTAACGCAGACTTCAGGCTTTTTACGGACCCGTCAGATGTCGTCAAGTTCTTGCTTCAAATCCCGGGTCATCAGTTGATAAAGGGCGTCCTTCGGATCCATATCATGGTAAAGCACATGATACACAGCGTGAGAAATGGGCATGTCGACGCCCCGCTCGCGGGACAGGTTGTATACCGAACGGGCCGTTTTCACCCCTTCGGCCACCATGTGCATCTCGGCCAGCAGGTCCTTGAGTTTTTTTCCCTCGCCGATCTGTTTGCCGATGGTGTGGTTGCGGCTCAGGTCGCCGGTGCAGGTCAGGATCAGATCCCCGACGCCGGCCAGACCGGTGAAGGTCCTCGGTTGAGCCCCCATGGCCAGACCCAGCCGGCGGATTTCAACCAGCCCGCGCGTGATCAGGGCGGCACGGGTATTGAGCCCCAACCCCAGCCCGTCGATCACACCGGCAGCGATGGCGATGACATTTTTCACGGCAGCCCCCAGTTCGGCGCCGATCATGTCATCGATGGTGTACACCCTGAAATAGGGTGTGACGAACACCTGCTGGACAAATTCCGCCGAATTCGTGTCGCTGGAGGCCACGGTAACCACCGTAGCCATTTGGCGGGCCACCTCCTTGGCAAAGCTGGGACCCGTGAGCACGGCCAGGCGGTCCGCCGACAAACCCGGAATGACTTCGGCCAGAACGCCGGACATGGTCAGGTGCGTCTGGTTTTCGATCCCCTTGGACGCGCTGACCACAATGCTGTCCGGCCCGATGGCATGGCCGCAGCGCTCGATCGTGCGGCGGGTGACGTGCGAGGGGGTCACCACCAGCACCAGGTCCTTTCCGGCAACCACCGATTCCAGATCCCCGGAGGGATGAAGATTGTCGGACAAGGTAACGCCGGGCAGGAATCGCCGGTTTTCCCGCTTCTCCAGCATCTGCGCCTTCACCTCGGCCTCATAGACCCAATGGTCAACGGCAAAGCCCTTGACGGCCAGCAGGTTGGCCAACGCGGTCCCCCAACTGCCGGCGCCGACAACGCCAATTGTCGTGGTCCTGACATCTACTGTGGTCTTCATGGGATCTATTCCTCAGACGGTTCGCTTGACGCCGCTTCGCCATCCGCCGTTTCGCCGTTTTCCTCTTCTGCTTCAGCCAGCCCGGCAGCACTGACCACCCGCTCCCCGGGTTCCATGTCCATCAGCCTCACGCCCTGGGTGTTGCGGCTGATTACCGAGGTGCCGGAAACGGGGCTACGGATCAGCTTGCCCGTATCGGTCACCAGCATCAGGTCGTCTTCGTCCTTGACCAGGATGATGTTCACCACCTGGCCGTTGCGCTCGCTGGTCTTGATGGAGATGACGCCTTTGCCACCGCGCCGGTGGATCGGGTACTCGTCGATGGAAGTCCGTTTACCGTAACCGTTTTCGGTCACACTGAACAGGGTCTGGCCGTGTTGAAGCACTTCCATGCCCACCACGCGATCGTCCTTCTCGAGCCGCATCCCCCGCACCCCACGGGCGGTCCGGCCGGTCGGGCGGACATCCGATTCATGGAAGCGGATGGATTTGCCCATGGCGGACCCCAGAAATACATTCTGGGTTCCGTCGGAAAGCTTCACTGCAATCAGTTCATCGCCCTCTGCCAACCCCAGGGCGATGATTCCGCCCATCCGTGGACGGCTGAAGGCCATCAGATCCGTCTTTTTCACCGTTCCGTTGCGGGTGGCCATGAGCACATGCAGGCCCGGCTCGAACCCGGGAACGGCCAGCACGGCGGTCATCCATTCGCCATCGGCGAAATCCAGCAGGTTGACGATAGCCTTGCCCCGGCTCTGGCGACCGGCCTGAGGGATGTCGTACACCTTGCACCAGTAGACCTTGCCCAGGTTGGTGAAAAAGAGGAAATAGTGATGGGTGGAGGCCACGAACAGGTGTGAAACGAAATCCTCTTCCTTGGTGCCCATGGCGGTCTTGCCCTTGCCGCCGCGCCGCTGGCTCTGGTACAAGGTGATGGGATTGCGTTTGATGTAGCCGGTGTTGGTGATGGTCACGACCATATCCTCTTCGGCAATCATGTCCTCGATGGTCAGCTCCCGGGAATACTTGAGAATCTCGGTCCGGCGAACATCGCCGAATTCTCCCTTGAGGATGTCCAACTCGTTCTTGATGATTCCCAGCACCAGTTGTTCGCTGCCCAGAATTTCCTTGAAGCGCGCGATATCCTTGAGCACGGCAGCGTACTCTTCAACGATTTTGTCCCTTTCCAGGCCGGTGAGCCGCTGCAGGCGCATATCCAAAATGGCCTGGGCCTGGATCACGGAAAGGTTGAAAGCGGCCATCAGGCGGTCCTTGGCTTCCACAGGCGTCTTGGATTCACGGATCATCTTGACCACGGCATCCAGGTTGTCCAGGGCGATCTTCAAGCCCTCCAGAATATGGGCCCTGGCTTCGGCCTTGTTCAGGTCGAAGCGGGTACGCCGGATGACGATCTCCTTGCGATGAAGCACGAAATACTCCAGGATCTGCTTCAGGTTGAGGACCTGTGGCCGGTTGTTGACCACCGCCAGCAGGATAATCCCGAAGCTGCTCGCCATCTGGGTGTGCTTGTACAACTGGTTGATGATGATGCCGGCCATGTGATCTTTTTTGACCCCCATGGCAATGCGCATGCCGCGTCGGTCTGATTCGTCGCGCACATAGCGCAGCCCGTCGATCACCTTGTGTTTCATCAGCTCGGCGATCTTTTCGATCAGCCGCGCCTTGTTCACCTGGTAGGGAATCTCGGTGACCGCGATGGTTTCCTGCCCGGTCTGCTTATCCTCTTCCACCGTCACCCGGGCGCGTGTGCGCACTATGCCCCGGCCCGTCTCATAGGCGTCCCGGATGCCCTCGATACCGTGAATGATGCCTGCGGTAGGAAAATCCGGACCGGGAATATGGGCCATGAGCTGCCCGCAGGTAATCCCCGGATTGTCAATCAAGGCCTTGATGCCTTCGATCACCTCGGAAAAGTTGTGGGGGGGGATGTTGGTGGCCATGCCCACGGCGATCCCGGACGATCCGTTGACCAGGAGCGCCGGGAATTTGGCCGGCAGCACGGACGGTTCGGTGAGCGACTCATCGTAGTTGGGGACCACGTTGACGGTCTCTTTATCCAGGTCCTCGAGCATCTCCTGGGCCAGCCGCGTCATGCGGATTTCCGTATATCGCATGGCTGCCGCCGGGTCGCCGTCGATGGAACCGAAGTTACCCTGGCCGTCCACCAGCGGGTAGCGCATGGAGAAATCCTGGGCCAATCGTACGATGGTGTCGTAGACGGCGCTATCGCCATGGGGGTGATACTTACCGATCACGTCACCCACGATGCGCGCCGACTTCTTGTAGGGTTTGTTATAGTCGTTTTTCAATTCGCGCATGGCGTAAAGCACGCGCCGGTGAACAGGTTTCAGCCCGTCACGCACATCGGGAAGCGCCCGGCCGATGATTACACTCATGGCGTAATCGAGGTAGGACTTCTTCATCTCCGCTTCAATGCTGATCTCGGGGCTTGGCAAAACGTCGGTTGTGTTTTCGCTCATGTTCGTGAATTATCCTTGCGCTGGCCATCCCGGGGACGGGCGAACCGTTGGTTCACCGTCACGGCCGGTCCGGTTTGGGTTGGGAGTGTTCGACAAATGTCTGGTAACTGGTGTGGTAAATATTGGTCAACGTGAGAAAGGCGGTGGCAATCAGCGGGCCATAGATGATCCCGAGGATGCCGAAGATCTTGAGGCCGCCGATAATGGACAGGAACACCACCAGGGTGTGCATCTGCACCCGCTTTCCCACCACTCTGGGCTTTAACAGATATTCGACGCCGCCCGACAGCAGCAGGTAAAAGACCAGGAAAAAAATGCTGGCACCGACGCGACCCTTTAAAAAGAG
This sequence comes from Desulfosarcina sp., assembly GCF_055467485.1. Taxonomy (NCBI): domain Bacteria; kingdom Pseudomonadati; phylum Thermodesulfobacteriota; class Desulfobacteria; order Desulfobacterales; family Desulfosarcinaceae; genus Desulfosarcina; species Desulfosarcina sp. The sequence continues at coordinate 67,179 of NZ_JBUOIV010000021.1, forward strand.
AAATATAACCGTGGGAATAAACACCGCCCCAATGCCGATAATCGGCAGAAACGCCAGCAGGGACATGATCACGCCCCACAGGAAGGCGGACTGAAGACCGAACAGCCAGAAGATGGCCCCTCCGGCGATGCCCTGAATGGCTCCGCACAGCCCGTTTCCCACGAGAATGGCGCCGGCCATGTCGTTGAATTTTCCGATGAGCTGGGCGTCCTGATCGTCGGGCAGGGGCGACAGGTCGATGAGAAACTGCACCAGCTTCGGCCCATCGATGAGCAGGAAAAAAATAACCAACAGCATAAGGAAGAAGCTGGCCAGAAAGGACAAGGTGTTAGTGGCGATGGATCGGGCCTGGTCGTAAAGAAACAGGCCGACTGCACGGCCGATGTCAGAGATGGTTTTGTTCAGTTCCTCCCCGGTGATGGCGATGTCAAAGCTGTCCAGCAACGGGTTGATCCGGTCCAGCAGGGCAATGTTGGTAAAATGGGTATTGATGAAGCTGGACAGGGCCGGGCTTTTGGCCAGCTGGATCAGTTCGAAAGCCTCCTGGGCCAGGACCCCCACGAAAAAAACGATGGGCACAAACAGGATGAAGAAAATCAGCAGGCAGGTTAACAGGGAGGCGACCCCCGGACGGATTTTTTCATTGGCGGTCAGCAACCGGTATACCGGATGAAACGCGCCGGCGACGACCGCGCCCAGAACGATGGTTGAAATGAACGGCGACAGAAGCCATCCCATCAACGACATTGAAATGAGAAAGCAGGCCAGAAAAAACCACAAGATCATATTTTGGGAGGTCCGATCCTCCATCGGTTTCTCCATCACTCGGCAGTGTTGTCACGATGCCGCAGGGCATAACGCAATCTGCGCAAACGCCTAGATAAAACGGGAAGAGGCATTTGCGCAGAATTTGATGTTGGATTCGTCAGATTCGGGTGGTGTATGATCAGCCGGAATCAGACAGGGAATTGGCGAAGCGGCTCACTTGCTGACAATAGCACCGACGACGAGGTATAGCAGTATCTCATAAACAGCCACCGGAATGTAGCTGCCGGCCACCCCATAGACGATCCCGCCGCCGATAATTGCAGGAACGCCACAAAATACGAGAATCCCCAATTTTCTGCTGATATCCATATTTTTCAATCTCCTGTCGCCGCCTTTGGCAAGGGCCTTGTCGCCTTCGTCAAAACCGAGCGATATTTACCAATAACAGTCGAAAAAGTAAAGAAAAAAATCACCTTTCAACGATCATCGCCATGCCCATGCCACCACCGATGCACATCGTGATCAACCCGGTGGAATAGCCTTTGCGTTTCATCTGGTTCATGCCGCTGACCATCTGCCGGGCGCCGGTGCAGCCGATGGGATGCCCAATGGAGATGCCGCTGCCCAGTTCGTTGGGTCGGTCGGCCTCGATTCCCAGTTCGCGCATGCATCCGATAGCCTGGGCGGCAAACGCCTCGTTGAGTTCGATCAGGTCAATGTCATCTAAGGTCATGCCCGTAGCGGCCAGCACTTTTTTCACCGCAGGTACCGGCCCCAGGCCCATGTAAGCCGGATCCAGCCCACCGGAGCGGAAGGCCTTGATCTTGACGATGGGTTCAAGGCCGAGTTCCTTGGCGTTTTCGGCACTCATCATCAGCACCGCCGCCGCGCCGTCATTGATGCCTGACGCATTGCCGGCCGTGACCGTGCCGTCTTTCTTGAATGCCGGGCGCAGCTTGGCCATTTTTTCCAGGCTGGTGTCCATGGGACGTTCGTCGGTGTCCACGATCGTATCCCCTTTGCGGGATTTGATGGTTACCGGAACGATTTCCTGGGCGAAGAGACCCTCGGTGATGGCGGCCCGGGCCCGGGTGTGGCTGAGCACACCCAATTCGTCCTGTTCCTGGCGGCTGATGTCATACAGGCTGGCAATATTCTCGGCAGTCACACCCATGTGGTAGCCATAGAAAATCTCATACAAGCCGTCGAACACCATCAGGTCGTAGATGTCACCGATACCGGTCAGTTCCATGCGGTGTCCCCAGCGGGCCTTGGGCAGGGCCATTGGCGCCAGGCTCATGTTCTCCATGCCGCCGGCCAGCACCACGTCGGACTCGCCGGTCATGATCGCCGACGCCCCCAGGGCGATGGCTTTCAGGCCGCTGCCACAGACCTTGTTGATCGAAAAAGCCGGGGTCTCCTTGGGAAGGCCGGCACGAATCATGGCCTGCCGGGCCGGGTTCTGCCCTTGAGCGGCCTGAAGAACGTTTCCCATGATGACTTCATCGATGGATACGGTCGGCATGTCGTCGGTCCAGTCCATGGCGCTCGTCTCCAGCTCGATGAGCCCCTGGTCGTTCAAGGCATCAGGTCCTGCCGCCTTTAAGGCGTCGCTGGACTGGGGCCGCAAACCGATATTTTTAAGGGTCTGTTTAATGACGGTAGCGCCCAGGTCCACCACCGGAACGGTCTTCAACGACCCGCCGAATGACCCCACTGCGGTTCTGGCACCACTGACAATGACGACTTCTCTCATTTCAATCTCCTCCTGTTGTTGATTCTTGGCAGTTCAGCTGATATGAACAAACAGGACTGCAGGTTGTCAATCATGAAGCGAAAGACTCCGATCCAAACGGTTTTGGTCAATACCACAAACTCCGCGAGGGTGTCCAACACGAAATGAAACGCCGTCTGTATGCCCCGGCCGTGCTTGTCGTCGGTCTGCTGAGCGCTCAGATCGTCGCCACCGCCCACGTCTACCTGTCCAATCTGGATCTGTTGCAGGCCACCGAGGCGGTGATGCGCAGCGGCTACCTGGCTGTCCCCAACGCCAGGGTGGCTGAGCAGCTCGATTCTCTGGCAACCGCCATGGCCGGTGGCCTGTTCTTCACCCTGAGCATCGGTGCCGGTCTCTCTCTGGCCACCCTGATCGGTGCCTGGCTGTGGGACCGGGTATTCCGGCGGCGGCGGACGGTACTTTTCTTCTACCTGCTGATATGGGCGGCCGGCATTGTCCTGGTCAACGACAACGGCTGGAACCTGGTCGCCTCCGCCTATCTCGTGGTGGTGCCCCTGATCACGGGTGTCGCCGCCATTGAGCTGCTGCCGGCCCGCACGACACTGGTTTCGCCTGCCGGTGTCTTCTGGCCGGTATCCGCCGCCATTATCCTGGCCCTGCTGTGGAGTCTGGTGCTCGACCGCCATATGTTCAGCAACATCCGCGACCATCTGCTGCTGGGGAACCGTACCGGCCAGTCCATCACCGACGCCTATTATGCCTACACCCTGTTCCCCGCCGAAGCGTTTAAATCCCTGGAGCAGAAACAACTTCGCACCTGTGTCCTCGGCAGCAGCTTGGACCGGGCCAGTTGGACCCGCCTCGAACGGACCGTCCGTGCCCACGACTACCTGCCCATCGCAGCCGGCAATCCGGCCGACCTGACCATCGGCCTGCACACGGACAAGAAACGGTTTTCTCTGGAAAACAACCGGCATGCCGTTCTGAACGTACCCGCGGATGACCTGCTGGCGAGTCCCGAAAAAGCCCTGGTCGTCTATTCCAACCGGCTTGACCGCAACCGTATGTTCAGGACCCTGACCCTGGCCTGCCTGCTGTTGGGATTGCCGCTGGTTCTATTCAGTTTTCTGTTCAGCATAATAGGCATCCTGCCCAATCTTTTTTTAACCGTGGCCGTTTCGGATGTGATCGCCGCCACATGTTGCATCGTGGTGGGGGGTATCCTGCTGGTACCCGTCTATCAGGGACATACCGCCACCGCTGAACCCGCCACCTCCTCCATGGCCTTCTCGGCACCTTCGCCGGCAAACCGCATCGCCGCACTCAGACTCGCCTGCGAGAATCAGCGGGACATCGCCGTGGAGGTGATAAAAAAGGGAATCGAAAATAGCCCTCACACCGCCGAACGCTATTGGCTGGCGCGCTGTCTGGCCTACACCCGGGATCCGGCGGCCCATGATATTCTGCTGACCCTGGCCGACGACCCGGCGCCCATCGTGGCCTGCCAGGCGTTGTGGGCCCTTGGAGAACGTAAAAACCAGGCCGCGGTGCCGGAGATCATCGACCGGATCAACGCCTCTTCCCACTGGTACGTGCAGATGTATGGCTACCGTGCCTTGAGGACACTGGGATGGGTCCAGCCCCGATCTCCACAGCTTTCTTACTAGCATCGCTGTTGGCCGTGGTTCTGCTGGAAACGGCAGCCGCCTATCTGGGTACCCGTATTCAGCTGCCCCGACTATGTCTGATCGCCGGCACCCGAACGCTGCAGACGATCGTGGTGACGGCTCTGGCCGTGGTCGACGGTGGCGGCCTCCAGGCACTCGGATTGGACCGGCGCACCCTGATGGACGGCTTCAGGAAAGGGCTGGTCTGGTCCGCCGGTTTTGCCGCTGCAGCCGGGCTGTTGTTTACGGGCCTGTTCATGACCGGTCACGATCCGTTCACGCTGGTCCGGTCACCGCTGCCGCCAGGAACATATCAACGGGTTCTGTTTTTTATCGTGGGGGGGGTCATTGCCCCGGTGGCCGAGGAGATCGTCTTCAGGGGCCTGGTCTTCGGCTACCTGCGCCGCTGGGGTGTGCCTGCGGCAGTACTGCTTTCCACCGCCCTGTTTGCCGCCCTTCACCTGCCGGCGATACCGATCACCCAGGTCGTGGGTGGGCTGGTTTTTGCCTTGGCCTACCATATGGGCAAAAGCCTGATGGTGCCCATCGTCATCCATGTGCTGGGCAACCTGGCGATTTTCACGCTTTCCCTGCCGTTGTTTCATTAGCGCCCGGCCTTGATGGAACAGCTGGGAGGTGTCACCCCCCAGCTGTTTTACACAATTGGTTAATTCGGCATTCCGAAAGGCTTAATAGCCGTCCGTTAGCGTATTCAAAAAGGCAATGAGAGCATTGATCTCGGATTCATTAAAATCCAGGCCGCCGACCATCTGGCTGACCGTCCCACTGACATCCGGCGTGAAACCGCTGCTGTCACTGATGAATGACACCATCTCGACAAGGGTGGGGAAAACGCCATTGTGGCCGTATGGCGCCGTGAGGGCGATGTTCCGCAAGGTCGGAATCTTGAACTTGCCGTACTGGCTTTCATCGTTGAGATCCCCGCCCAATCCCAGGTCAGGCGAAGGAACCGCGGGATTGGCGGGTAAGCCGATGTTGGCGTAACCATAGGTGGTAAACAGGGCTTCCGGTTCTTCCCCTTGGACCCAGGTGGCATGGCAGCTTGAACAATGGGTCTCGAAAAGTTCCCAACCCGCAATCTCTTCATTGGTGAACTGATCAACGGCCTTATCAAATTTGGAGGAAAATGCAGTAACCTGTCTGGAGCGTTCGTAGGCCGCGACTGCCCTTCCGAAATTGTCATAGGCATCATCGGTGTTGGTAATGGGACCGAAGACCTTGATCCACAGATCATAATATGCCGCGGCCTTGATCACCCTGATGACGGCCGGCTTGTTTTTCAAGGCCATTTCCACCGGGTTCAACGGCGGTCCCTGGGCCTGCTCGGCCAGGGGGTCGCCCAGGGTATCGCCCGTCGCCCGACCGTCCCAGAACATGCCGCCAAACCAATCCCCGTTTGCCTCCTGGTACCGAATGGGACTGTAACCGGCGTAGGCCGAAGTCGGTGCATTGCGACCGCCCAGGCTCACGCCATCCGAACCGACCGAAACCACATTCACATAGGGATCCAAATGATTCTTGGGATCGGCGAACCCGGCCAGCGGGTGGTGGCAGGTCTGGCAGGACTGGTTCTGATAAAGCGACAGGTTCTTGTCCTTGTACAGGTGCATGCCCAGTCTTTCCAAATCCGTTGCCACCGGAGACAGGCCGGCCGCCGTCAACAAAAGGGCACTTCCGAAAATTAAAAAAACTGCCAAACCGGCGATCTTAAACTGCTTTTTCATTGTTTTCCTCCGCCCTTAAAAGTTGGTTTCCACGAAATCCGATGCCTTCAAAATTGACCGGTCCTCACCTCCTTTCCCGCACCTGGCACCCCATCCAGCTTGGAGACAGTGGCGGCCATCTAAAAGATAGAAGGATTTATCCGGCGACAAATGAGAGAAGGGAAAGACGAATCCGTCAGTTTGGGGGGCTTTGACTTCCCTCCCCCATAATCAGCTCAGCGCTGCAGGCAGTCCAAAATGGGTTGTCGTTTCTGTTATAACGCTCGAACAAGGGGAAGGTTACGATTGGCGTTCGAGTTATTCATGCCTTGACAGTTTCCGGCGAGTTTAATAGATTTGAACCTCGCAACCGGAAATTTTCGTTTTTCAGGGCAAGCCATTGCCGCCCAAACGAATGTAAAATATGGACTCTGACCGACCCGTGAGTCCCGACCCGTATCATTCAGTGAATCCACATGAGCGCCGATAAGAAAGACAATCAAAGCGGACTGGCGACCCTGTTCGACGGGGTCGAATTGAAGAGCTTTTTCATCAACTATCTCTGGTTCATCATTGCCGTGGAGATCGTGATCTTCCTGGTGAGCTTCCTGGGAAACCTCGGCCCGGACAAGGGCCCCTTTCCGTGGAAGTTTTACTTTTATGTCTCCTTCGTCACCCCGGTGGCCATCACCTTCCTGCTGGGTGTCTTCATCCTGGCCTTCAACCAGTTCATCTTCGGCAACGTTCCGGCCGCCGGAGAAGAAGGCGGCCCAGGCGCGGAATCGGATGACAGCCGGTCCAAGCTCTTCAAGTTCAACCTCTTTCTCACCCACATGAAAAAGGTGCCTTTTCTACCGATGCTGTTTGCCATCGTGGCCTGCACGGTGCTGTTTTACAAGCTGGATGCCATCTTTCTCTTCATTTTCAACGCCGGAGAGAAAATGGTCACCTACAGCCTCATTGCCTGCGGTGTCCTGCTGGTGGCCGGCGTGATTTTCGGCATCGCCTGGATCGTCAGCAACTATAAGCTCAGCAAGCGGCACATGGAACACGAGTACCGCTACCGCAACGACGTGATGGAAAAGCTCGGTTTTCTGATCATGGAAGACGATACGGTGATCGACAAGAATGGCAAACTGATCCGGCAGAAGCAGTTGCTTCTGCCCGAATCCCAGAAGCCGTCCGAAGAGCGGGAAACCCTGAAAATCCTGCCGCCATCCAAATGAAATAACGGAAAAAAACAGCAGCCGGCCAACCGACCCCATCCCGTGGCCCGGGGATTCGATACGCGCGCCCATGCCCTCAACCCGTCCAGACCGCCAACCCAGCCGCCGCGCGGCCGCCAATGAAAACGGGTTCATGGTGAACCCGTTGGCCGCCACCATCTTTTTCGGTCTGGTCCTGACGATCGTGGTCTATTCGGTCCTGGATATGACCGGCACCATGATACGGCTGGGGCCATTTGGCCTGGTGTTGCCCCTCCTGCTCATTGTCTGGCTGATGGTCGGTATATACAGGCTCGTGAAACGGCTCAAGCGGCGTGCGCTGAGCATCCGAATCAAAGGGCCGCTGTTCATGCGGTCGCTGATGAATGACTGCATCGAGCGGACCTGCGGCTTATTGGAAAAGCAGCTCAACTCCCCGGCAATCTCCTCCTCGATGATATTCAACACCATTCTGCTGGACAAGGTGCTGGACATCTGCGCCCGGGACTGCCTGCGTTTTTCGGATGTCCGCAGGCAGATTGAAGGCAGCCGGCTGAAAGGCTCGGGTGATCTGGTACTCGCCCGCTTTTTCCAGACATCCGTGGAATACCGCAAACAGGCCCTGCCGGGAGAAATCCGCCAGGTGGCGGACACGGTGTCGCGAAGCCGACCGGATCTTAAAGATCTGTTGGAACGGTTGAAGGACGCCCATCACACCCTTTGTACGGGCAGCGGGAATCTCCTGGCGCTGTTGCCGCCGGATGCGAAAAGGGTCGAGAAGATCCGCGCCACCTACCGCTACCGCCCACCCACCATCGAACGCGCCCAGCGCATGGTGTTTGCCCTGGAAGCCATGGCCTACCTGAAGGCCACCCGCCACGAAAACGTCAACCCCATGGACCGCCGGCGCTATGACGCGGTGGCCGACCGGGTGATCCCCAAACTGGCCGATGCCCTGAAGGGTTACAAGCAGGCCTGGCAGGATCTGGCGGATGCCTACGAAAAACCCGGAAAGGGAAGGTCTCATTGAGGTTTGTGAATGATCGACCAGATTCGTTCTGCACTGCCAACCGGGATGATGGGTGCAGCCGCTGATGTTCTTTCTAACAAAACCGGCGGTCTACGAGGAGGAAATCAAAAAAAGCCGCTTCATCGCCCGCGCCGCCAGCGTGTCCACCCCTGCCGAGGCCTTGGCGTTTTTAGAACGGATCAGGCAGGCTCGTGCCACCCACCACTGCTGGGCCTACAAAATCGGTCCCGAATACCGCTTCTCGGATGACGGTGAACCGGGCGGGACCGCCGGCAGGCCGATACTGAATGCCATCGAACAACAAGCGGTCGACGGCGTGATGATGGTGGTCATTCGCTATTACGGTGGCGTCAAGTTGGGTGCCGGCGGGTTGGCGCGGGCTTACGGTGGGTGTGCCGCCAAATGCCTGCAGGGGTCGAAGTTGGAGCGGGTCGTGCCGACGGCCGAGATCCTGTTGCGCGTCGGGTTCGATCACATCGGCACCCTTTATGCGACGCTCGACCGGTTCGGTGCTGAAAAACTTGAAGAAGAATATACGGTGACCGGCCTTGAAGTGAGACTGAAAGTCAACCGCACCGATTGTCAGGCGTTGGTTACGGCGCTGACCGATGCCAGTTCCGGAGGCATCCATATGCTGTCTGGATACTGATAAATGGCATCATCGGCGATTGTCTATGTCTATGCAAAATCGTGTATGCCCACGATGTTGTTTTCGTCTATTTGTTCGTGTCCTGCTGGATGATAACCGCCAGACACCGGTTTGTTCGATATGACGACAGGTACTCGGTGATGCATGGTCAATTGTATTCGTCAAAGACGAATGTCCTTCCGATCTGATTTGGCAAGCGGTTTGACACCTGCAATTCGATCCTCCTGAATATTTATTAAAATTCCCTAATACGCACATCTTTACGAAAACTGACAGAAGACCTTCACTGAAAGCCGATTTTATTTAAAACGGCCCTTTTGCCGGTGCCTTTTCCCGCAGGCCCGACCGTCAGTACACGCCAGTTAATAAATTTCATTTATTTTACTTGACGAGTTCATTTCTGGCTGTTATCAAATTCCACATAACAGAATAAATATAGATATTTATTCCGCATTGCGGAATTTATTGGATGGACAACATGCCCGACAAAGACCACATCAAGTCCGTTGAAAAGTGTTTCGTCATCCTCGATTGCCTGCACAGCCGCGGTCACCTGATGACGCTGGAAGAGATCACCCATGCCACCGGCTACAAGAAAACCACTTGTTTCCGCCTGCTCAAGACCTTGCGCACCCTTGGCATCGTTGAATTGTCCCCCGCGACCAAGAAATATCAATTCGGTCCACGATTGGCCGCAATCGGTTTGGCGGCCCTGAAAAGCATGAATCTCAGGAATGCCGCGCTGCCGATTCTTCAGCAACTGCGGGATGAGACCGGAGAGACAGTCAACCTCACGATTCTCAGCGGCTCCGAAATCCTTTATGTCGAACGGATCATGTCCGACTACCTGGTCAATGTGAACGTCAATATCGGGGACCGGCTGCCGGTTCATTGCGCCAGCATGGGCAAGGTCATCCTGGCGTACCTTCCTGACAATCGATTGGAAAAAATTCTCTCGTCGATATCCTTCGTCAAAAAAACCGACAACACCATCGTGTCCCGGCCCGCACTGGAAAAAGAACTCGAACAGATTCGAACCCACGGGTATGCCATCAACGACGAGGAACTCGAAAAGGGGCTCCGGGCGGTGGCCGCCCCGATTTTCAGCTACACCGGGGAAGCGTTCGCCGCGACCAACATCGCCTGGACAACGGCCAGACACCCGGAGCGCCATACATTTTCGGAATACGCCACCAAAATCGTCGCCGCGGCGGGACAAATTTCGCGCCTGATGGGCTACGCGCCCAAATAGTGCACCGTACACCCAACCCACCTGGCGCTCTGGACAGATGAAGGGCTTCATTACCTGTCAACAACCAATCAAGGAGGGGCGAAGCATGAAAAGACAATCGAAGTTATCGTATGGAGTGTTTATGGTGGTTTTCATCGGCATCCTGGCGGTGACGAGTCCGTCGACGGCTGCACAGAAGATGCTGATTGGCTCGACCTCGGCCTCGTCGAGCCACTACGGCTATTTTGTCGCCGTCTCACAGGTCATCAACGAGAAGGTCTCCGGTCTGGACACATCGGTGGTGGAAACCGGAGCGACCGTGGACAACCTGCGCCGTTTCGCCCGCAAGCAGATCGATCTGGGCCTGGTCACGACCAACGTGCTTTCCCAGGCCTATTTCGGCAAGCAGGACTTCAAGGATCGGCCGGTGAAATCCAAGCTGCTGTGGGTTTATGTGATCGCCCCCCAGAACGCCATCGTCCGCAAGGATGCCGGCATCACCGATTTTGCCGGGCTCAACGGCCAGCGCTACAATCCGGGGCTCAAGGGATCGGCGACGGAAAAGACCACCGAGGCGGTCTTTGACGTGCTCGGCATCAAGCCGGACTACGTCAGGGGATCCACCACCGACATCGTCACGGCGGTGAAGGACAACCACATCAAAGGCTACGTCAAATCCGGTGCGGGCCTGAAAATCGATGCGTCCTCCCGGGACATTTCAACCTTCACACCCATCGATATCCTTTCCCTGAGCAAGGATCAGGCCAGTCGGATTCAATCGGAACTGCCCGAAGTCTCCATCGTGGATGTGCCTGCCGGCGCGGGACCCGGGATTGGTGACTTTACGACCTGGGGCTTTGCCGTTGCCTGCAGCGCCAGCCTCGAACTGGATGAAGCGACCGCCTACCAAATCGTCAAGGCCATCTGCGAAGACAAAACCGTCCAGGCCAGCGCCATGGCCAGCGTGAAAGGTGCGGATTTCGTGGAAATGACCCTCAAATACGCCACGTCGCCGCTCCATCCGGGAACCGTCAAATACTTCAAGGAAATCGGAGCCAGCATTCCGGACCGGCTGATCGAAAAATAGACCGGCCTGCCGCGGGTCGTTAGAACGCGAGCCAGCGAGGGAGGAGGCGCCAATGGACCTCCCTCGCTGGATGCCCATTCACATCCCTATACCCCATCCAATCGGGAGCTTCCGATGCATGCCGGCAACCTGGACAACCTGAGGCAACGAGGCATCACGCTGCTGTCTGCCGTACTGAGCCTGTTCATTCTCTACACCTGTGCGACCGGCCCCTTCGAAAGCATCATCCAGCGGGCCATCTTCCTGGCGATCCTGATCGGCCTGGGCGTGCTCTACTACCCGCTCTGGGAAGGAAAGAAGCTGCGGCCGCTGGGTATGGTCATCGACGCGGGTATGGTCCTCATGTCGCTGACCGCCTGCATCTATGTCATTGTCAACTACGACATGATCATGACCACGCTGCCCATGGCCAAACACCGGGACATCGTCATGAGCGCCGCCCTGTCGCTGGTGATTCTCGAAATCGCCCGGCGGGCCATCGGCTATGTTTTCCCGACCATCGTTGTCCTCGTTTTGGCCTATGCCCTGTTGGGTGAATTCGTTCCCGGTCGACTGGGCCACCGTGGCTTCGACATCTATTTCGTCACCGAAACCCTGTTTCTGGGTGACCTGGGGGTGTGGGGCATGCTCATGGGGGTCGCCGCCACCATCATCGCTGCATTCACCCTGTTCGGCGGCATCCTGCTCAATACCGGCGGCGGCCAGACCTTCATCGACCTGGCCATGCGCCTGGGCGGTCGCGCTCCGGGCGGCGGCGCCAAGATCGCCACCATCGCCTCCGGCCTTTTCGGCATGGTCAGCGGCAGCGCCGTGGCCAATGTGGCGACCACGGGCAACTTCACCATCCCGCTGATGAAGCGACTGGGATACCCCCCACCCATGGCCGCCGGCACCGAAGCGGTCGCCTCCACCGGCGGCCAGCTTGCCCCGCCGATCATGGGGGCAGCGGCCTTTATCATGGCCGAAATCATCGGCGTGGAGTACGTCACCATCATTCTGGCTGCATCCCTGCCGGCGTTCATGTTCTATCTGGGCGTCTTCATGACCATCGATGTCATGGCCAAGGAGCGCGACCTGGGCAGCCTGCCCGACGCCGAGGTGCCACCCTGGAAGGAAATTCTCTACTGGCGGCGACTGACGCCGGTAGTGGTCGCCCTTAGCGCGCTTTTTGTCGGCATCTTCCGGGGCAATGCGATCCAGACCGCTGCCTTCTATGGCATGGCCGCCGCCCTGATCGCCTTTCCGCTCACGCGCATCACCTCCCTTTCTGACCTGCGTCCGGCGGTGGATCAGATCACCAAGGCGTTCAAGGATTCATCCAGGGGACTGCTGATCATCGGCATTCTGCTGGCGGGCGCCCAGATCATGGTGGCCATGATAAACATGACCGGCCTGGGCATCACCCTCTCCTCGCTGATCGTCAGTCTGGGCGGCGACCGGATTTTCCTGGTGGCCTTCATCGTGGCCGTTGTCTGCATGATCATGGGAATGGGCATCCCCACGACCGCCGCCTACGTCCTGGTGGCGGCCGTGCTGGCCCCGGCCATGATCAAAATGGGCATCGCCCCGATCGTCGCCCACCTTTTCGTCTTCTATTATGCAACGCTGTCGGTCATCACGCCGCCGGTGTGCATCGCGGTCTTCGTCGGATCGGGAATTGCGGAAACGGAGTGGACCAAAACGGCCAAGTATGCCCTGTCGTTCGGGGCGGTCACCTATGTGATCCCGTTCTTGTTCATCATCTACCCCGGCATGCTGGCCCAGGCCGGGGTGGAAGGGTTCTTACGGGCGGCCTTCTCCGGTATCCTGTTCGTCCTGGCCTTTGCCAATCTCTTCGGCGGACTGAGAGTAACCGGGAATCGAGTTCTCGACAAATTGCTCTGCCTGGTGGTCGCCGTGCTGGCGGTGCTGCCGGGGCTGTGGACCTCGGTGGTCGCCCTCTTGATGACAGTCGGTTTGTACGGTAGAAGAAGACAGCTGAAGGCGAAAAGACTGAGGCTGACGGCATGAACGCGACATTATCAATCCTGCTTCCACCGGAGGTGGTATGGTTAAAATCAAGGGGCATAAGGGAGCGCTTAGCGGCATTCGCGTGCTCGATCTGACGCGTGTACTGGCCGGCCCGTTCTGTACGATGCTACTGGGCGACATGGGTGCCGAGATCATCAAGATCGAGACGCCCGGCCACGGTGACGACTCCAGGCGCTACCCGCCGTTTATCGGTGAAGAGAGCGCCTATTTCATGAACCTCAACCGCAACAAGAAGAGCCTGGTGCTCAATCTCAAGCATCCGCAGGCAAAGGAGATCTTCCTCAATCTGGTCGAGAAATCGGACGTGATTCTGGAGAACTTTCGCCCCGGCACCATGGAGAAGCTGGGCGTCGGTTATGCGACGATCAAGGCCCGCAATCCCGACATCGTCTATGCGTGCATTTCCGGATTCGGCCACTCCGGCCCCTACAAGGACCTTCCCGGCTATGACATCATCGGTCAGGCCATGGGCGGCATCATGAGCATTACCGGCTGGCCGGACAGCCCGCCGACCAGAACCGGAACGGCTATTGCCGATGTGCTGGCCGGACTGAACGCCTGCGTCGGGATCCTGGCAGGCCTGCTCGCCGTCAGCAACGGCTCGGCCGGTCAAAAAGTCGATATCGCCCTGGTCGATTCGGTGGTCTCGGCCATGGAGACCATCATTCAAATCTATTTGGTCGAAAACCGAATACCCCAGCGAACCGGCAACCGCTACGAGTTCATCTACCCCTACGACACCTTCAAGGCCACCGACGGGTGGGTTATCATCGCCGTGGGCAACAACAAACTATGGGAAGTATTCTGCAACGCCGTGAACCGGCCGGAGCTGCTGGATGACCCCGACTACCGGGACAACTACGACCGTGTCAAGGCGCACGAGGAAGTCAAGCGGATCGTCGAGGAATGGTCGCAGGATAAAACGGTCAAGGACATCGTCGACTTCATGCTTTCCAAGAAGATTCCCTGCGCCCCCATTTACTCGGTTAAGGATGTCGTCGAAGACGAGCACATTGCCGGTGCAAGAAGAATGATCCGTGAGATGGATCACCCGGCTGCCGGCACGGTCAAGGTGATCGGGTCGCCGATCAACATGTCCGAAACCCCTGCCGAAGTGACGTCGCCGGCACCCCTGCTCGGACAGCATTCCGCGGAAGTGCTCAGGGCTATACTGAACATGACTCAGGAAGAGGTTGAATCCCTAAAAAGGGAAAAAGCTATCGATTGACAAATGACCAACGAAAACAGGTCGCGTGAATGTTATATCGCTATCCATCGTTGTAGCAGATGTACAGCATATCGAAATCAACCCCTTCTACTCGCATCGGACAACTGGGATGTGAATAAAAAGGCTTTTTTGATACCCAAAGGGGCCCGCTTCACGTGGTCGACAGCTCAGGCTTATAAATGTGTACCTGCTGAAAATAAGGGTGACCGAACCTTGGAATATGCCTGTCATTATCTTTACTGACAGTTCTGCCTGTAACGGCAGTGCTGCGCAGCACCGTAGGGATAAGAAGTCAATTTTCAGTTCGCTCGCGAACCCCGCCGCAAACGACGGGGAATGCGCCCGCTATCGCGGTTCAATCTGATCTTTAATCACCGACCCAAAGTGCCCCATTCTGCTTTCACGGGATCGTCAAGGGGATGCTTTGAAACCGGTAAACCCTTACTCTGAGATCGCTTTTCAGTCATGCTCTACCGCTGGGCATCCACAATGGCCACTTCCTCGAAGGTTTTGATGTCGCACAGCACCCGCGTGGCGGCATCCAGCAGTTCCATGGCCACGGCCGCCCCCGTTCCCTCGCCCAGCCGGAATTGGAGGTCCAGCAGGGGTTCGACACCCAGGCGTTCGTGCATGAACCGGTGGCCCACCTCAACGCTGCGGTGGCTGGCAAACAGGTAGGCCTTGGCTGCCGGTGCCAGTTCGCAGGCGATCAGGGCGCCGGCGGAGGAGAAGAAGCCGTCGCTGACCACCGGGATACCGGCAGCCGCGGCCCCGATGACCAGGCCGGCGAGCCCGCCGATCTCGAAGCCGCCCACCTTGGCCAGCACGTCCAGCGGATCCTTTGGATCCGGCCGGTGCAGGGCCAGAGCCTGTTCGATGACCCGGATCTTGTTGGCCAAGGCGGCGTCTCCGATGCCCGTCCCCCTGCCGGTAAGCTTATCCACGGCAATGCCGGAGAAGGCGGCGATGACAGCGGACGACGGCGTGGTATTGCCGATACCCATGTCGCCGGTGCCCAGCATGTCCACCGGCCCATCGGCCAGCAGTTCGTTGACGATCTCGATTCCGGCCTCCACACTCCTGACCGCATCCTGGCGGTCCATGGCCGGCACCCGGGCAAAGTTGGCGGTGCCCTTGCCCACCTTCTTGTGAAAGATGGGCAGGTCCGGGTCGAAATCGAAATTGACGCCCAGGTCGGCCACCTTCACCGTGGCCCCGGCGTGCTTGGCCAGCACGTTGATCGACGCCCCCTGGCCCACGAAGTTGAAGACCATCTGGGCCGTGACCTCCTGGGGAAACAGGCTCACCCCTTCATCGGTGACGCCGTGGTCCCCGGCGCAGGTGACGATGACCTTGTTATCCAGGCGGACGTCCAGGGTGCCGAATATGGCCGCCAGGCGGGCCGACGTCGGTTCCAGCATGCCCAGGCTGCCGGCGGGGCGGGCCTGGTTGGCCAGGCGTTCATTGGCCTGCGCCAAGACCTCTACGTTCAATGGTTGAATGGCTGCAATGCTTCTCTTTAATAACTCCATAGAATCTCCTTTTTAACGTGTTGCGTGAAGTGGTAGATTTTGGTTCAGGTCAAGGCCGCAGGGAGATTGGGACCGCAGGCGTTGCAACGAACGCTACGCCGAGGATCCCAAGCTCCTGAGAACGAAGACCTGGGCCAGAAGATGCCGCCTCACGAAGAACATTTGTCTCCGGCGATATCCTGGCTAAATACTTCCATGCCCTTCTTCATGGCACAGAAATCACCGCACATGGTGCAGGTTTCCGATTGCTCCGGCCGGCGGCTCTCCCGAATGGACCTGGCCACCTCCGGGAAAAGCAGCAGCTCCTGAAGATCGTCCCAACGCATGTCCCGGCGGGCCATGGCAGCCTCTCTGTCTCGGTCCCGCCGTTCGGGGTATTTGCTCAGATCGCCGATGTGGACGGCCAGGCGGGTGACCCTCACCCCTTCTCTCACATCG